>JAHIQC010000050.1 GCA_018902765.1 Actinomycetota bacterium
GAGGCCTGCGCCCGGGGATCATCGACAGGGGCGCCAGCGCCAGCTCACAGGCTCCCAAAGCGCGCTCAAGGCGCGTTCGTCGTCCTCGGCAAGCACAAGGCCCACGATTGTGGGACCCGCACCCGAGAGCACAGCGCCCTCACAACCAGCCGCGCGAAGTGCAGCGGTGACGCGTGCCAGATCGGGCACCTCGGCTGCGCGGTAGGGCTGGTGAAGCCGGTCGTGGAGGCCCGCCGCAAGCAACTCACGATCTCCCGACATGACTCCGGCGATCACGAGGCCTGCATGGGCTGCGTTGAACGCGGCATCCGCGTGCGGGACCGTGCTCGGCAGCATGTCTCGCGCGCGAGTGGTTGAAAGCTCGCGCTCCGCGATCACCACAACCGTGGCCAGCCCGCCCGCCATCGTCACACTGCGAGCTTGAGGAGCTCCGTCGTCCCAACCGATCGTGAATCCGCCGTACACCGCCGCGGCCACGTTGTCGGCATGACCCTCCATCTCGACCGCGAGCGCGAAGACCCTATCCCGACCCAATGCACCATCCGTCAACGCATCGGCGAGCATAAGGCCAGCAACAATAGCAACTGCCGAGGAGCCCAGTCCTCTGCCCGGCGGCACCGCGTTGCTGCACTCGATGTGCGCAGCCTTGATGTCGGAACCGGCACGCGTAAGGCCAAGAGACATGGCGCGCGCCACGTAGTTGGCGGAATCCCTCGCAAGCGTCTCGGCGCCCTCGCCGGATATCTCGACCGCCCACTCGGCCGCGGGTGTGGCGCTGAAGGTGTTATAGAGACCCAACGCCAGCCCGAATGTGTCGTAGCCGGGACCGAGGTTGGCCGTTGTGGCGGGAACTCTGACGGTGACTCGCTCCATTGGCCTACAGATCCTCAACGCGAATAACGGCGCCAATAGCGGTGACAACACCCAAGGCCCGAATCTCGTCCAAGGCCGCGCGGACAGCTGCTTCAGAGGCGGTATGCGTCACGTAGACGAGCTCCGCCGTGTGACCCTCCGCCACCTCAGGCTGCATCACCGAAGCCAGAGAGACGCCGTGGTCGGCGAAGACGCGCGATGTGGTCGCGAGCACGCCGGGCTCATCGGCGACTTGGAGACGAATGAAGTAGCGGGTGGTCAGGTCAGCCAGGTCGCGAACCTCGAGCTGTTCGGTGCAGGTACAGCCGACGAGTCCGAGACAGTCGCCGGTCAGGTGACGTGCTACCTCGATCACGTCTCCGACGACCGCGCTGGCCGCAGGCAGCGATCCCGCGCCCTCGCCAAAGAACATGGTTTCGCCGACTGAATCGCCAACGACATAGATCGCGTTGTACACGCCATTCACGCTGGCCAGCGGATGTGCCGCAGGAATCATCGTGGGATGGACTCGGATATCGATGCCCGTCTCGGTGCGGTTTGCGAGCGCAAGCAACTTGATCACGTAGCCCATGTCCCGAGCGTAGGCCAGATCTGTCGGAGCCAAAGAGCGAATACCCTCGGCCGGGACCTGCTCAAGCGTCACGCGGCTGTTGAACGCGATGGATGCGAGGATCGCGATCTTGGCCGCAGCGTCATGGCCGTCGACGTCGGCCGTGGGATCGGCTTCGGCAAAGCCCTGAGCCTGCGCCTCGGCCAAAGCATCAGCGTAGGCCAGACCCTCGGCCGCCATCTTGGTGAGCATGTAGTTGGTGGTGCCGTTGACGATACCCATCACGCTCGTGATCTCGTTGGAGGTCAGCGAGTGCTTCAGTGGGCCGATGATCGGGATGCCTCCACCCACGCTGGCCTCGAAAGCCACCTCCACACCCCGTGCCTCGGCATGATCCATCACTTCTTCGCCGGCCGAGGCCATGAGTGCCTTGTTGGCGGTGACAACACACTTGCCAGCATCCAGGGCGGCGATGACGACGTCGCGGGCAACGCCGGTACCACCGATGAGCTCGATGACGATATCGACCTCGGGGTCGTCGATTACCGAGCGCCAGTCATCGGAACACGCTTCAGGGTCCAACCCCAAGTCAGTGAAGCGTTCTGTGGTGCGATCCGCAAAGCGGGTGAGCCGAATATCGACACCAGCGCGGCGGATGAAGTCCTCGTGGTGATGGGTCATGATCTCGACAACACCCGAGCCGACGGTACCCAGACCGATCAGGCCGACGTTGATGATGCGCATACTGACTCCTTTGGAACGACGCGTGCGGCGCTCTGTGCGGCGCAAATGAATATTGTACCCGAGCCGCCAAGTGTGACGGGCCCCAGCCCCGAAGGGGTATGTATCTGCGGGAGAGAGGACCCCGTTGAAGAAATCGATCATCTGGATCGGCGTGATCGCACTCATGCTCGGAGTGGCGATAACGTCCGTGGTGTACACGGAGCGACCACAGTTCTGCCCGACGTGTCACGAGATGACACCGTACTACGATGCATGGGCGCAAGGTACGCACGCAGAGACCAGCTGTATGGACTGCCACGTCGAATCAGGGGTGGTGAATCACCTGCTCCACAAGTTCGTGGCTTTGGGCGAGGTCTGGTCGCACTTCACGACCACGCCCTCGTACCCGGCCTACACGGCGGACGTCCCCGACCATCGTTGCGTCGCATGTCACGAAACGGTGGCCGATCCCTCCCCACCCCTGCCTGGGTTCCTGCACGCCGAACACGCCAAAGCCGGGGAGTGCCAGCTGTGCCATCAAAACGCTGGCCACGCCATCACGTTTGGCGCCCTTGCGGATGCCGGCATTCTCTCCTCGGCATACAAGGATCGTCCGGCGGATGCCGTCACGGGTCAGCCAAAGCTCGTCGACCAGAAGCCGGGCGTTGTCGCGGGACACACGGACGTCATCTGCGGCCAATGCCACGACATGGTGAGTGTGGGATGCGAGTACTGCCACGAGAAGCCCGCGAAGCACGTGGCCACCAAGCTACCTTGCGCACAGTGCCACAAGCCGAAAGACACGTTCAAGGGCGCCAAGTTCCCGCACACAGGCGTGCTCAAGTGCGCGGATTGCCATCAGCCGCCCGCCAATCACTATGTCGGCGCGAAATGCGAGGGCTGCCACAAGGTGAGCGTCCCGTTCAAGAAGACCGTGTTCAGGCATGTCGGGAACACCGGCGAACACTCCTACAAGAGCTTCCCGTGCGTGGACTGCCATCCCAAGGGCTACGGATCGGCGGGTTGCGTCAAGTGCCACAAGGGCGGCGCACCTCAAGACGACTAGGGATTGCGCTTGGGGCGAGGAAGCCGAGTGCGCGTGTGAACCGCTCGGCGGAAGGAGTCTGATCGGGGGCACAAAGGTGCGAGGCCGCTGCTTCCCTCGAACGAACTATCACCTTGCGGTTCCAGCCCATCTGAGTTCTTCAACGACCTCGCATAACGAATACTGCACCCC
>JAHIQC010000051.1 GCA_018902765.1 Actinomycetota bacterium
ACCCTCACCGGTTTCTCCGCATTCGCGCTCATGGCGCTGCACGCAGGATGGGCGACCTGGGTCGTGAGGCGCGGCGCGCCGGAGCAACGTGCGAACTTCCACCGCTACAGCGTCGCGGTCTGGACGCTGTGGCTCGTGCCCTACCTCGGCGGCATGATCGCTGGCATGATGGCCGGCGCGGGGAAGTAGCGCATGAAGAACCGTCGCCTACTCATCATGTTCGCCATCGTGCTTGTGGACATGCTGTCGTTCTCCATTGTATTGCCGCTTCTCCCCTACCTTGCGGGCGATCTCGGGGCGAGCGCCGCTCAGATCGGCGTGCTCATAGCGATGTATCCCCTCGCGCAGGTGTTCGCGTCGCCGATCCTGGGCAGACTGTCTGACCGCTTCGGGCGCAAGCCAATACTCGTCGTGAGCATCTTGGGTACGGCGGTTGGATTCGTCGTGCTGGCCACGGCTCGCCTGCTGCCGATCCTGTTCGTGAGCCGGTTCATCGACGGCATCACCGGCGGCAATATCTCGGTCGCGCAGGCCTACATCGCCGACGTGACCGATGAGAAGGAGCGCGGCGCCGCGCTCGGCCTGATCGGCGCTGCATTCGGGATGGGATTCATTTTGGGGCCGGTCACCGGAGGCCTGCTTTCGGGCATCAGCTACGCGCTCCCCGCCTGGGTGGGCGCCGGCCTGGCACTGACCAACGCACTCGTGGTGATCTTCTTGTTGCCCGAATCGCTCACCGCCGAGGACAAGTCACGTTTGCGGGATCGGCCAAAACGGCGCGTCTTGGACCCCCGGGGCCTGGCAGAAGCGTTCGCGCACAAACGGGTCGGACCGCTTCTGGCCATGCGCACCGCGACAGGTCTCGGCTTTGCGATCTTCGAGACGAGCTTCGCACTTTGGGCGATTGCGGCCTTGAGCCTGAGCCCACAGGCGAATGGCGCCGTACTGGGCTATGTGGGCATCTTGAGCGTCATCGTGCAGCTGCTGGTCATCAAGCGCATCACAAGCCGGTTCTCAGACGACGGGATCTTGCTGTGGTCACTCGCCATCGCGGCGGTCGCGCTGGCGCTGTGGGGCTTTGTGCCGAGCGTCTGGATGCTTCTGGCCCTCATGCCTGCTCTGTCGGTCGGACTCGCGGTCACCAACACCGTGCTCACAAGCGCGCTCACAAAGGCAGTTCATCGCGATGAGGTGGGCGGTATCCTCGGCCTACAGACCTCGATCCAGAGCTTCACGCGCATTCCAGCGCCGGTGATCGGCGGCGCGCTCATCGGGTTTGGGCCCGTGTGGTCACCGGGCCTGCTCGCGGGCGTGACAGTGGGCGCAATGGTGCCCTACGCCTACCTCAAGCTCTGCTGGCGACCAGGTGCGCCTGCGTGCGTCGACGAGGATATCGCACAGGAAATCAGCGCCGGTGCGCCTAGAAGCTCTTCCGGTGCATGATGTTGGTCATCGTGCGCAGCTTGCCCACATGCTGCTGACGGATCCTGTCCAGTTCGCCACGCCGTGACGGATCGAGCAAGATCTCTACGTACTCCACGAGCTCGGAGGGCTTGAACGGCTTGGTGAGATACTCGGCGCCGCCCTCTTCGAGCGTGCTCAGCTGCTGGTCCATGTCACCAATCGCAGACAGGAAGATGAACGGGATCTTTTTGGTCTTGGGATCGGCAGCCAATCGGCGCTGTACCTCGCGGCCATCCATCCTGGGCATCATGATGTCGCACACGATGAGGTCCGGCGGATCGAGCGCGATCTTGTCGAGTGCCTCTTCGCCGTTGTAGGCCGGGGTGACATCGTAGCCACGTGCGCTGAGCGCAGCGGTCACGAGTTTGACGATCGACGGCTCATCGTCAACCGCGAGGATCCTTTTGGCCATCAGTGCATCCCTTCACTCATGAATTCGCGAGTATCTCGGCGACTATGTCGCCAAGTTCGCTGGGCTTGAACGGCTTGCAGACATACTTCACCGCGCCGCGGCTCAGTCCTTCTGTCTGCTCATACTCTTGGCTTTTCGCCGATAGCATCGCCACCGGAATATCCGAGGTCGCGGGGTCGGCCTTGAGCAACTCAAGTGCCTGAAGGCCGGTCATCATCGGCATCATCACGTCCATGAGAATGAGATCCGGGTGCTCCTTTTGCGCCAGAGCGATCCCTCGGGGACCATCCTCGGCCTCGAAGATCTCGTGATCGCGGCGCTGCAACGAGAACGCCACGAGTTTCCTGATATGCGGCTCATCGTCGACGACGAGAATGCGCGCCACGCCTACCCCTTCCCTTCCAGGACCGACTCGACACGCGCTGCCAACTCCTCGGCGGAGAAGGGTTTGCTCACGGCCTCGGCGGCAAGTGACAGGATGTCGATCCGATCGTGATCAATGCGATGTGCGGTCATGACCACGATCGGTATGTCCTTGGTCGCATCGTGACTCTTGACCTCTTGGATGACCTGGTAGCCATCCATGATGGGCATCTTGAGATCGAGCAAGATGAGATCAGGTTTGCGCTGCTCGATGGCTTTCATCGCCTCGCGTCCATCGAATGCTTGGGCCGCCGCGAAGCCTTTGGCGCGCAGGGTGCGGCTGAGCGCGTCCACGATATGCCGATCGTCGTCAACGATGAGCACGAGCGGAGATGCCTTGGCGCCGATGAGATCGTCGACTATCTTGACCAGGCGCG
>JAHIQC010000001.1 GCA_018902765.1 Actinomycetota bacterium
GTCGGCCCGGGCAGATGGATTCTTATGAGAGGTGCTGTGTGCGAATAGCAAGGCTCAAGAACACAGTTCGACGCGGTAGCGCAGCGACACTCGCTGCGGTTCTGCTGTGTTCTGCGCCCGCCTTCGCCGCAGCCGCTACGACTACCGCGACCGTGGACGCGACTGCCACGGTGACCACCACCGTCACCGCCCCGAGCCCGCTTCCCGATCGCGCCGATCCACGCACTCCCCCGTCGACCACGGAGACTTCTCCTATCGACGTTGTCGTAGATCCTCAGACCGAGGAGTTCCGCCGCGCACTGGCCGCCAAGCAAGCGCGCCTCGACGAGTTCATGGCTCAACTCGATGAGCTTGACCGCGAGCTGGCGCTGGCCGCCGAAGCCTACAACGCGGCAGTCGATCGCCTCGAATCCACGAAGGTCGAGGTGTCCGCGAACGAGGGTGATCTCGCAGACGCCCAGCAGGCATACGCCTTCCAGGTCGAGTTGCTCAACGGCCGCGCCACCGCGATCTACAAGCAAGGCGCGATGGCGAGTTTCGAGATCCTTCTCGACTCCAAGTCGATGGCTGACTTCCTTGCACGCGTGAAGTTCCTAAACACGATCGGGCTGGCCGATGCCGAGGTCGCCAAGGCGCTCAAGGGCCAAAAGACCATGGTCGAGCAGGCTGCCGAGGACCTGAAGGACGCAGCCAAGCAGGCTGAGGCCATAGAGTTCGAGCTCAAGGCCCGCCAAATCGAGGTCATGCTACGCATCCAGGATCGCCAAGCTATGCTCGCAGCGGCTCAGGGCGACCTACTCGAACTACTCGACGGTGAGGCCAGCCGTCGTTCCGTCGAGGAGACAGCGCTGCTCAGAGAAATCCTCTCGGGTGCCAGTCAGGCGGGTATCGTCGTTCAGCCTGGCTCCCCGGTCGAAACCGCACTGGCCTACCACGGCATTCCATATCTCTGGGGTGGCACCACGACCTCGGGCTTTGACTGCTCCGGTCTGGTTCTGTACGTGTTCCGCCAGCACGGCGTCGAGCTCCCCCACTACTCGGGAAGCCAGTTCCTGCTCGGCGAGAAGGTATCGCCGGCAGCACTTCTGGCCGGAGACGTCGTCTTTTTCGGCTCGCCCATTCACCACGTGGGCATCTACATCGGCGGCGGCTACTTCATCCATGCGCCGCGCACCGGCGACTTCGTGAAGATCTCGCTCCTGGCGAACCGCAGCGATTACGCCGGAGCACGTCGCTACAACTGGATCCCGCGCACGTTGCCGCCTGTAGGTGTGACATCGGTCGGCACAGATCCTCTCGCAAGCATCCGCTAGCCACCACTTCAAACGACACGCCCGACGAGCGACCCCGGGGGGCCGCGGGCACACTCCGAACAACACCAAGAAACCCCGTCGCAGGGTAGAACCTGTAGGACGCCTTTGTGCGCCCACAGGTCAACGAGGAGGAGACACATGAGGGACATCATCGCGGCTGCCCTTGACGCAGCTGCGCTGGCCGGCGCCACGTACGCCGATGCGCGCATCGTGGACACCCGCAAAGAAGACATCTCGGTCGAGAACGGCCGCGTCGAGGGCATCGAGTCCTCGGCATCGTTCGGAATCGGCGTGCGAGTCATCGCTCAAGGGTCATGGGGTTTCGCGTCCTCGGCAGATGTGAGTGTTCGCGGCGCGGCCGACACAGCGCGTCAGGCTGTCGCCATCGCCAAGGCCTCTGCTCTGTGCGCTGGCCCTTCCGTTGAGCTGACCGCTGTCGAACCTGTCGTGGACACATGGTCCGGACCATGCGAAATCGATCCGTTCTCGGTCCCCCTCGAAGACAAACTCGCGCTTCTCCTAGCTGCCGATGAAGTCCTGCGCGCGGAACCCGCCGTCAAACTCTCCAAGGCACAGTGCGGCTTCTATCAGGTTCACAAATGGTTCGGCTCCAGCGAGGGCGCATTCATCGAACAAGAGCACACGGAGACTGGCGCCGGCATCGTCGCTCACGCGATCGGCAACGGCGAGGTACTTCCACGCTCGTATCCCAACTCACACGGCGGAGGTTGGCGCCAGGCAGGCTGGGAGTACGTTTTGGGACTCGACCTGGTAGGCAACGCCGGGCGTGTGGCCGAACAGGCGTCACAGCTTCTTGGGGCGATGGTCTGCCCGAGTGGCGAGTACGACCTCATCATCGATGCGAGTCAGCTCGGCCTACAGGTGCACGAGTCGGTGGGACACCCGACCGAACTGGATCGCGTTTTGGGCGACGAGGCCGCTTTCGCCGGCACATCGTGGGTCACGCTGCCGGACCTCGGTACCCTTCGCTATGGCTCGGAGCACGTCACGGTCACTGCGGACGCGACCGTTCCCGGCTCGCTGGGCTCGTTCGGTTATGACGATGAGGGCGTACCTGCACAGCGCGACGACATCGTGCGCGATGGCATGCTCACCGGGCTGCTCTCAAGCCGCGAGTCGGCTTCAAGCATCGGACGCACCAGCAATGGCTGCATGCGTGCCGATGGCTGGAACCGCATCCCGCTCATTCGCATGACGACCGTTTCGCTCGAGCCCGGCACGTGGGCCTTCGACGACCTGATCGCTGATACCGAATGCGGCCTGTACATCGAAACGAACAACTCGTGGTCAATCGATGACAAGCGCCTGAACTTCCAGTTCGCCTGTGAGATCGGGTGGCTGATCGAGAACGGGAAACTCACCAAGATGGTCAAGAACCCCAACTACACCGGCATCACGCCCAAGTTTTGGAACTCCTGCGACGCGATCTGCTCCTCGGATCACTGGTCGGTATGGGGCCTTCCCAACTGCGGCAAGGGAGAGCCGATGCAGGTCTCCCATGTGGCCCATGGAGCCGCTCCCGCGCGCTTCCGTGGCGTATCCGTGGGGGTGGGCCGATGAGCGAGAACACCCAAGCGGCACGTGAACTCGCGCTGCGCGCAGTCGAACTCGCATTCGCCGCAGGCGCCCACGAGGCCGAAGCGGTCTCCTCGGCAGGTACTTCTGCCCTCACGCGCTTCGCTGGCAATCGCATACATCAGAACGTCGCCGAGAAGGACGCGTCCGTGTCGGTGCGTGCGGTCGTGGGCACCAAGGTGGGCGTCGCGGCCACCAACCACACCGACGACGATGCGTTGCGCGCGTGCTGCGAGGCCGCAGTTGCGGCCGCCAACAGCGCCCCCGAAGACCCGAGCTTTCCGGGATTGCCCGCAGCAATGCCGGTCGAAAGCATCGATCGCACGGCAGAGACGACCAGGCAGTTCGGGGCCGAGGCGCGCGCGCAGGCCGTCGCATCGATCGTCGCGCAGTCCTCGTCGCGGGGTCTTACGGCCGCTGGCGGCGTCAAGGTCTCAGACGAGTCGGTCGCAGTCGCGAACACGCACGGCGTGGATGTCGCTCAGGCAGTGACCGGGCTTCGAGCAACCGTGCTCTCAATGAGCAAGACGGGCGGCTCCGGATGGGCCTCGTTCGTATCGCGTGACGCCAGCGAACTGGCGGCCAGCGCCTTGGGCGAAGAAGCGGCGAGCCTCGCAGAACGATCGGAGGGCGCGGTCGACCTTGAGCCCGGCGAGTACACCGTCGTGCTCGCACCGGAAGCAGTCGCTGATATCGTGGAGTTTCTGGGCTACCTGTCCTTCGGCGCCAAGTCAGTTGCCGAGGAACGCTCGTTCATGTCGACACGCTTAGGCGAGCAGGTCGCCTCGCCGCTCATATCGATCGCCGACGATGCGCTGTCACCTTTGGCCAACGGCCTTGCTTTCGACTTTGAGGGGCAGCCCAAGACGCGGGTCGCTCTGATCGAGAAGGGTGTCGCCACCGAGTACGTGACCGACTCGTACTGGGCTGCGCGCCTGGGACGGCCGAACACGGGACACGCACTGCCTGCTCCGAACAGCTACGGCCCGATGCCCCTGAACATGGAGATGGCTGCCGGAGACGCCACACTCGAGGAGCTCATCGCGGGCGTGCGCCATGGCGTATACGTGACGCGCTTCCACTACGTGAACGTCGAAGATCCGGTGCCCGCCACCCTTACAGGCATGACCAGAGACGGGACCTTCCTCATCAGGGACGGCCGCCTGAGCTCACCTCTCAAGAACCAGCGCTTCACGCAAAGTGCCGTGGAGGCGCTGTCTCGCGTGCAAGGCGTCACCCGGGAGCGTCGCTACATCGGCACTGAGACGAGTCCCGTTCTTGTGCCGGGCCTGCTCGTGGCCGGGTTCAGGCTCACGGGCCAGACTCAGTAGGACCCCACATACAACGACGAACCCCGACAGGTGCCGGGGTTCGCGAGGTGCAGTTCCAAAACTGTGGAGGGGCGCCACCGAGGGGAACTGCTCCGGGTCAGGAGGCTCGTAGTTCCTGACACCTATTGTATCGGTGCCGCGAGGCCTGTACTTGATAGCTATTTGGTGATTTGGCGCACTGTACACCCACTGTGACCTGCGTCACAAAGGACAAACGGTCATGAGCGCGCCTCGTCAGCCGCCTCTTGAGCGGCAATCATTTCTTTGACCTTCATGAGCCGCGTGAGGTTCGAGCGCTCGGCCTCATCAAGCTTCATCCCGATGGCGCGAATGGTCTCAACCAGCTGAGGGATGAGCACATGCTCCAGGGCATTGACCCTGCGCCGTGTGCGCTCGATCTCCACGGCGAGCAACTCGATCGCCTTCTCCCGCTGGGCAAGCAACACAAGACGCGGAGCGACCTGCGCAAGCGCTCCGAGCGCCGAGTCGAGCACGGCCGGGGTCGACGCGAGAGAGTAATCGTCCAACCGACCCAGCTCTCCCAAAACCATTTCGGGAATACGCACGCTCATGACGTTGCGCTCAGTGACGCTCACAAGGTCAGCGGGGCTTCCGGCTGCCAGTGCCTGGGCGAGGCCCACACGGCCGCTCTCGCCGCGTGAGACAGCCATGAGGCCGTACGCAGCAGCAAGTTCGCGCTCCACACTCGAGCGCAGCTTGCGAGTCTCGCCGATTCTTGCGAGGAACTCCTTCATGAGCTCGTCGAGCTTATCCTTCAGCAGCTTGTGCCCGCGCTCGGCCACTTGCTTTCGGCGGCGCAGCTTCATGAGCTCCATGCGATTGGGGTTCACGCGCAGCTGGGTCACGTCACTTCACCGCCAGCTTCACGAAAGCGAATGCGACGATGCCCAGCACCATGAGATAGTTCACGACCCGCAGAGCGATCACTGCACCGGAAGGCTGCACGCCCCAGGACTTCAGTGCGCGCACGCCGACCAGCTGAAGCGCCGCGAGCAGCACCACCAGGATCGCGAGCGTTATCCAAAGGGCCGTGTTCACGCCTCGGCGCCTTCCTTTGTGGGCATGTACTTGTCCACGTACTCGTCCTTGATCCGCTTGAGCTCCGTGCGAGGCAGCAGAGCCATGAGCTCCCAGCCCAACGCGAGCGTCTCCTCGACGGTGCGCTCCTCGTGCTCATCTTGGGAGATGAAGCGGCTTTCGAACGCGTCGGCGAAGGCCGAGAACGCCTTGTCGGCATCGGATAGCGCCGCCTCGCCCAGAATGACCGCGAGTTCCTTGGCCTGGATACCGCGTGCATATGCGCCAAAGAGCTGGTTGGAAAGGTCCGCGTGGTCCTCGCGGGTCTTGCCCGCGCCGATGCCCTTTTGCTTGAGGCGGGACAGCGACGGCAGAACGGCCACCGGCGGATAGATTCCTCGGCGGTGAAGACTGCGGTCGAGGATGATCTGACCCTCGGTGATGTAGCCGGTAAGGTCAGGGATCGGGTGCGTCTTATCGTCCTCGGGCATGGTGAGGATCGGGATCTGCGTGATGGAGCCCTTGCGGCCCTTGATGCGGCCGGCGCGCTCGTAGATGGTCGCGAGGTCCGTGTACAGATAGCCGGGATAGCCGCGGCGACCAGGGACTTCCTTGCGCGCGGCCGAGACCTCGCGCAGCGCCTCGCAGTAATACGTCATGTCCGTGAGAATGACGAGCACGTGCATGTCGCACTCGTAGGCCAGGTACTCGGCAGCGGTGAGCGCCATACGCGGAGTCGCGATGCGCTCGACGGCCGGGTCGTCGGCCAGGTTCAGGAACATGACCGCGCGCTCGATGGCGGCGGTGTTGCGAAGCTCGCTCATGAAGAAGTCGGCGTCCTCGAACGTGATGCCCATGGCGGCGAAGACGACGGCGAAATCACCCTCGAGTTTCTCGCCTACCTTGGTCGGATCATCCGAGCGGTTGAGCACAGCTGCCTGGCGCGCGATCTGCGCTGCGAGCTGGTTGTGCGGCAGACCCGAACCCGAGAAGATCGGCAGCTTCTGTCCGCGCACGAGCGGGTTTAGCCCATCGATCGAGCTTACGCCCGTTTGA
>JAHIQC010000052.1 GCA_018902765.1 Actinomycetota bacterium
CCGACGGTGTGGACTAGAAGGCCCATGTCAGCTCACCCGCCTCAGTCTCCACGCGCTCGGGCCGCCATCAGGTAGAAGCTCGCTGCGGATCGGTGGGGCCTCCATGCCTCGGCACGTCCGATGAGCTCGTCGCGGCTCGCAGGGCGCCCCAGGCCCATCATCTCCCCGGCTTGTGCGCGAACACCGAGGTCATCGACGGCAAGAACGTCCGGTCGGGCCAAAGCGAACATCAGAAACATCTGCGCCGACCAAGGGCCCACACCGCGCAGGCGCATCAGCTCAGACATGGCGTCCTCATCGGCGAGGGCTTCCAGCCGATCTGAATCGAAGTCCCCGACAAGGAATCGTCGGGCTATCCCTTTCACGTAGGACGCCTTCTGATGTGACAGACCCACCTCTCGGAGCACAGCCTCGTCGGCCGAAGCCAGAGCCTCGGGTGTGATGTCGAGAGTGGTAGACAACTTCCCGAAGATCGCACGGGCTGCGCGCTCCGAGAGCTGCTGGCCGACGATTGAGCGGACCAGGGCGACGAAAGGATCCGACGGAGGTGAGAGACGAATGGTGCCCACGCGTGTGATCAGGGCGCCGAGCGCCGGGTCGGCGTCGGCGAGCGCGAGAGAGGCGTCGTCATCGGATTCGTAGTGTATGGAGGGGCTCATGAACTGGTGTATGCCCACACCGCTTCGTTCGCATGCTCGCCTCGAGCAACTCGACGCCTCGTCTACGCCACAGCTGTGCGACCGTTGCCGGCGAGTTTTGCCGAAGTGTTGCCAGGGTAGGTTGTCAGTATTCACCGCGACAGAAAGTGGATGCTCATTCTTCGCGTTGAGCGACGTCTATGGGCGCCGGCTGGGGGCCCGTCCGGCCCCCGAGCCGGCCGGCGCAACGAGTTCCCATCCGGAAAATTGGACGGAGAAGACATGGCCACGGGAGCTGGCGGTCCGCTGCTCTCAATACGAGACTTGCATGTGCGCATTGGCGGTCGGGATGTGCTGCGAGGCGTAAACCTCGCAATCGCATCGGATGAGACCCACGTGCTTCTGGGGCCGAACGGCAGCGGCAAGACCACGTTGCTGAAAACTATTCTCGGGATGCCTGGCTACGAAGTCGATCAGGGCAGCATCGAATTCAAGGGCGTTGACCTGCTGACCCTGGAAATCGATGAGCGCGCACGCCTGGGAATCGGCATTGCCTTCCAGCGGCCACCCTCGGTTCGCGGGGTCAAACTGCGACAGATAATGGAGCTCGCCTCGGGCGGCCGAGCCGGCGAGGGTCGCTTGTCGGCCATAGCCGAGGAACTCGAGCTGGGACAGATGCTCGAGCGAGATGTGAACATGGGATTCTCGGGGGGCGAGGCCAAGCGCTCGGAGATGGGCCAACTGCTCGCCCAGCAACCCGACCTCGCCCTGTTCGACGAGCCGGAGTCCGGCGTCGACCTCGATAACATCGCCGTTGTGGGCGGCGCCATCCAGCACCTGCTCAAGGGCCCTCTCGCCAACGATCCGCGGCGTGCCGGCCTCATCATCACCCACACCGGTCACATCCTTAAGTACGTGAACGCCGACGTCGGCCACGTGCTGTATGAGGGGCGTATCGCGTGCAGCGGCAATCCCCTCGACCTCATAGCCGACATTGGCCGTCAAGGCTACGAAAAGTGTGTGGAGTGTGCGACATGCAACCTGTAGACAACACTGCGCAGCTGCGCAACGGCTCGCCGGCAACGCTCACGCGTCTCGCCGAGATCCGTGCACTCGCAGAGTCGGCCATCGACAAGCCGGCGGCTCTGGGCCCTGACATCGATATCTCGGCGTTTACGACCGTCTCCGAGCAACAGCGCGTGGACTCCCTCGCTTCACTTGAGAAACAGGTGCGCGAGACTGCGTTGATGAGCGGCTTCACGGCCGACGAGTCGCAGCGATCGGCATCGTACTTTCAGATGGACCGGACGCCCATCTACGAGCGGGTCGCCGAAGCGTTCGGGGGAGCAATCGAGATAATGGGGACCGAAGACGCCCTCGTTCGCTACCCCGACGAGATGGTTGAGAATTACTGGTGGACGGCCGTCGCGCCTGATAAGGACAAGTACACGGCGCTCGTGGCGCTGCACCAGACGGAGGGCTACTTCATCCGGGTGAAGGCGGGTCAAAAGGTCGACAAGCCGATCCAAGCATGCCTCTTCATCTCGGAGAGCAACGTCAGTCAGAACCTGCACAACGTCATCGTGGTCGAAGACGGCGCCGAGGCGAACGTGATAACGGGGTGCAATATCGGTACAGGCGTCAAGCAAGGACTCCACGCTGGTATCAGCGAGTTCTTCATTGGTAAGGGGGCCAAGCTCACGTTCACGATGGTCCACAATTGGGACCAGGACTTCTCCGTACGCCCGCGCACCGCGGCCATCATCGACGATGACGGCACGTTCGTAAGCAACTACGTGCTCCTGAAGCCCGTACGGTCTATTCAGGCGTTCCCTGTCGCGCGCCTTGAAGGCGCCCGATCACGCGCGGTCTTCAACACCATCGTATCCGGGCTCGGAGATTCAGTGATCGATCTGGGTACGGAAGCCCAACTTATCGGTGAGGGTTCGCGCTCCGAGGCTGTGGCCCGAACCGTATCCCGCGACAATTCGGTGGTGTATTCGCGGGGTCGGCTTATCGGCAGGACGAACGACTGTAAGGCGCACCTGGACTGTCGCGGTATCGTCCAGTCCGCGACCTCCACGCAATGGGCGATCCCCGATCTCGCAAGCGAGGGAGCACCGGGCGCCGAGCTTTCACACGAGGCCGCCATCTCTCCCATCGCCGCGGAGGAGGTCTACTACCTTATGAGTCGCGGCGCACCGAAGGATGAGGCCGTATCAATGATTACCCGGGGCTTCCTCGACATCGAGTTCCCGGGGCTGCCCGACGCTCTGCGGCGCCAGATTGACGCCGCAATCGAGGAGACGAGCAGAGAGTCGATGTAGCATTCGACTTCGAAGAGCTCGACGTGTCACTGCGATGGGCTCCGGGCATACTCCAGGCACTAGCAACGACCCGAGGAGGCCACAATGTCAGGACGTTCACCGGCAGGTCCGCTGATGGCCGAGCACCGAGTCATCGAGCGGATGCTCGCGATCCTCGATGCCCAGCTGAGTGTGATGGCCGAAACGCGGGCCGCTGACCCCGCCATCATCGACACGGCAGTCGACTTCATCCGCACTTATGCCGACCGCTGCCACCACGGCAAGGAGGAAGACATCCTGTTTCGGCGCCTCGCGGACAAGCCTCTCGACGATGAGCTGGCCGAAGTAATGGCGGGACTCGTCGAGGATCACGTGCGGGGACGCTCGATGACCCGCGGTCTAATCGAAGCCAACACCCGATATCGCTCCGGCGATGTGGCGGCGCTCAGCGAGATTGAATCGTGCATACGCGAACTGGTGGAGTTCTACCCGGTGCACATCGCGAAGGAGGACCGGCATTTCTTCAAGCCGTGCCTCGAGTACTTCACGGACGCCGAAAAGGAAGCGATGCTCGCGGACTTCGACGAGTTTGACCGCGCGCTTATCCACGAGAAGTACCACGGCATCGTCGAGAGCTTGGAGCAGGCCGCCCTATAACGCGATATCGCTCGCGGGCTGAATCGACCAGTGCTGGTCGTGTCGAGCGAAGTTGGAAGCGATGCGAACGCGCCGGGAGCTGAGGCCGCGAACACAGCGCTGGCGGCCGTCGTCGCCGGGGCGCCCGGGGGCTACAGCGTGAGCATCGACGGTGCGCGGCACCTCAACTTCACCGACTCTGCGGTCACGTTCAGCCCGGTAGAGCGATTGGGCGGTTTGCTGGGCACGATCAAAGGGGCACGCGGCCTGAAGATCACCTCGGCGTATCTGGGTGCGTTCTTCGATCAAACGCTCAAAGGACGTGTGTCGCCTTTGCTGCTGGGCGCGTCCAAAGGAGTATCCGGAAGTTCGCGTGAACTCGCCTAGTTGGTGAACTGGTGAGACTCGCAACGTGGGACAGCGGTTTCTATGCCGACTCGTCTTGGGCACCAAATCGGGCACCAAGTCGCCGTCGAAGGCCTCTCCTCAGCAACAGGGATGTTTGGGCACCACATTAAGACGGCAATTGCCGCTGAGCTGCTGTTTTGTCACAGGTATAGCCTGCAGAGAGGCCCGATTTGGTGCCCGATTTCAAGCACACTTCAGGGATTCACAGGCCTCTGACCTGCGGTTTTATGGTGCCCCCAAGGGAATTCGAATCCTGATTGTGCTTGTGACTATTGGTGACTATTGGGACTCGTTGGTACGGCGGAGCTGCGGTGAGTCCCAATAGGTACCAACGAGTACCAACAGTCACCATGTATTTGGGCACCAAATCGGGCACCAAATCGTGGCGCTTGTCGGTGACCAGTGCAACCCGCGGGTTTCGCATCGGGTCGACGGACATTCTGCTCTCAGGAAGTGGCCATCGGATGGCTCCAGCCTGTGCCCCGCAGATCTATCGGAGCCCCTCAATTGCCTCTCGGCGTTCGTCCACCAGGGCCCGCTCCCGGCGTTCGGTGAGCCATGCGATGATTAGGCTGGCGACTTGCTGAATGCGATTGTCCGGATCTTCAAGCCAGCGAGTGAACTCGTCGATTTGCGCCTGCAGATGCGCTGACTCGGGGCCAGACCAGCTGTCTGAACTGAGCATGGACGCTCTTGCCACCTGTTGAGGGGAACGCCCCTCCTCCAGTGAGATTCCGGCACGCCGTCGCCAGCTGTCATCGGCACTCCGCTTCAGCGGGTCCTCCCAATGGGCGTTCAACGACGGGTCGCGAAGAACCTGCCG
>JAHIQC010000053.1 GCA_018902765.1 Actinomycetota bacterium
AGATCGACAATAACGGCCGCCCCAGCTCCAGTCACTAGAGACAGGTAGCGCTCGATGGTGTGTGTGGAGTGCCCCACTGTGGTGACTAGAGCCAACGAATACCCCTACATCGGCGTCCGAATTCGATGGACGCAACTAGGAAGCTGCTTGTCTACGAGTATAGCCTCGGGGCCTGACATCTGATGGTGCTAACATCGATTCGACGGTGCGTGTAAGACTGCAGCGGTTGTGCCCTTCGATGAGCGACAAAGGGCGTGTTGATCCCCTGCGGGGATGCCGCTATTCGGGCTCCGAGCCATGCACCGCGCGAGATGGCCACCTCGGTGTTGTCTCATCCAACACCTCAAGCGCTGGCATTCCATCCCGAATCGCATCTGCGATCGCAGCGGCGGCGGCGCTGACGCTGGGATAGCACTCCTCAAGTCCGGTCGTGCCGAGACCGCCCGGCATCAGCACCCTCACAACGCCGCCCTCTGCGGCGACGATTCGGTAGACGTCCTCCTTCTCGTACGCGTTCATCGCCCCTCCCGCTTCTTCTTGATAGCGGGAAGCGCGTCGGGCAACACGACCCATGGGCTCTTGTGAGCCGCGGGTTCGAGCTTCCTCGAGTACGGCACGACGCCTTTGTACATGTCGGCCCGCAGGGTCTTGGCAGGCATTCCGACAATCGCCGCCGCTTCATCGGCGAGCATCAGTTCAGACAAGAAAAGACCGACGAGGCGGTCAGCCTCGTCCGGTCCGAACAGTTCGCCCAAAGCCTCGCGCGCCGTCTGCGGCCGGCCGGGTATCGGTTCGCGCACAACCACCCAGCGAGGTTGGCCGTGCGGTTTGACCGACTCGGACATGAGCCTCGCGTGCTTTGTATCCCCTTGCGACAGTCGGTATTCGAAGACGCTGAGCGACATGCCGAGCTCGGCGGCTGCCTCGCGTTTCGTCATGAGATCTTCCAAGAACATCTGAGTGAGGCGATCGGCCTCGTCAGCTCCTACTCGACCAATTAGCTCAGCGTGCGCAGTTCTCTTGGTCACGGCTTCGTCCCTCCTCACTCGCCCCCTCTCGCGTACCGAGGAGGAATCGCTCCACGAAGTTGAGTCCCTTGGTCAGGTTCTCTTCCATTCTGAGACCCACTGCTTGCTCGAGGGCGTTGCCCTCGGCCGTCCAGTCGGTCAGTTTGTCGCACTTCTCTTCCATCGCCAGACGAATCGTGGCAAACGCCCGTATCACGTCACGCTTCTTGACGTCGCTAAACTCCCTCATGCGAGGGGCCTCCCCTCAATGTAGCGTACCGCGTTACTGATGGCAATCCCCGCGAAGGTCGTCAATCCGACCGCGTCCAAGCTTCGGCGAGACCCCTGACGAGGTTTTCCACAGGCATGTCGCCAGTGGTGATTGAATTTGATGTCTTCTCTGACGTACCGGGTGAAGTGGGCTTCACCCCTGCCGTGCTTGGATGGGTGAAGCCCACTTCACCCATGTCCTGCAGTGCGCTGCGCCCGTCCACCGCGTCTTGTGGAGAACTCCGCCGTGGTTGGTAGAGCAGAGGCAGCGCTTCGATGGCTGAGACATTGATGACGAAACGGTTTGAGAACCCTCGGTGCTTCTTGGTCTGCGGATCGGTGAACCGGCCACCTTTGGCGATGATCTGCAGTAGGTCGGCCGCGATGAGGTCGTTGACGTTGTTGATTGCGGAACGTCTTGAGCAGCCGAGCTTGCCGGCGAGTTCGTCGTACGACGGCCAGCAGAAGCCGTCGTCACTTGCCCGGTCGGCAAGGATTAGGAGCGTGAGCTTGAGATGAGGCTTGCCGCCGTAGCGTTTGATGACTGAGCCCATGATCGAGATGCTCATGGATTGAGCGAAGCGCTCGCTACGCGGCTGTGGCAACACCGTCGACCGAGCACCCCGAGTGCGCAAGGCGCAGCTTCGTCACGACCGATCGCGATCCGCAGGTTTGGTCGCGGACTCATTTTCCGCTGCTGTCCTTGATGAATTCGTCGAGGTCCTCGCGCGACACCCGAATCGTCCCAGGGTTCAGCCCTTGGATCATCCGGATCTTCCCGGAGCCGATCAGTTCGCGCGCCCGGCGCACGCTGACCTGCAGCTCCTTTGATACGTCGTCGACCTTGAGCACTTCTGCCATGCAGCAGCAATCCCTTTCGTGTTCCTCATGTGGC
>JAHIQC010000054.1 GCA_018902765.1 Actinomycetota bacterium
GCGGCGATGTTCTCGAGCGTCTGCGACGCGACCTGCCCGAGTGACTCCCCTGTCACGAGCGCCTTCGCGTTCTCGGTCGCGGCCAAGCGCTCGGCCACCTTGATCATGAGGCGACGGTAGAGCAGCACGCGAAGCGCGGGGGGTGCCCCGAGCGAGATCTCTTTCTGCAGGTCGCCAAAGGGCACGATGTAGATGCGCGCAATGGCCTGATGAGTCGCAAGCACCTCGCCGAGTTCGACCACGAGGCGCTCGGACAAGTCGTTGGTTTGCGGTCGGCCCGAGAAGTGAAGGCCGACCACGACCGCGCCGCGCCGTGCGATGCGCCACGAGGCGACCGGCGAGTCGATACCGGCCGAGATCAGCGAGATGACCTTGCCGGCTGTACCAACGGGCAAACCGCCCGGGCCGGGTATCTTGGCGGCATAGACGTAGACCTCACCCTGAACGACCTCGACGTGGACCTCCACATCGGGACGGCCGAGAACCACGCTCTTTCCCGTGCTGTCCACGAGATGCTGGCCGATCTCCACGTTCATCTGCAGGCTCGTGACGGCATGGTCCGTGTTGCTGCGCCGAGCGCTCACCCGAAAGCTCTGGAACTCACCCATCGAGTCCATGGCGAGCGAAGCGGCGCGGTTCATATCCTCAGCGTCACGGGTCGTGACCCAGGAGGGAGAGACGCTGCTCACGCCGGGAACCAAGCGCAAGGCATCGATGATCGCAGGCATTGCCGAGGAGTCCGAAGCGCGCGCCACGAGGCGTCCGGTGACTCGCTCGACGGGAAACTCGGTGAGCTGGCCTAGGGCAGCCTGAAGGTTCGCCTGTAGACGGCGCTCAAAGATGGAGCGGTTTCGCCCCTTGAGTCCCAGCTCGTGGTAATGGACCAGTGCCGCGCGCTCGAACATGCGCGCCAGCCTACTTGAAGCTGTCTGCGGTCCGCGTATAGCTGACGTCGCCGCTGGCGATCTCTTCGAGCGCAAGCGTGAGCGGCTTGGTGCTTGTGAGAGACGCGATTTGCGACGGTGCCATGGACAGCACCGCCTGGTCGCGGACGCCATGGATCATGTCGTTGATCTGTCGCGCTCGGCGTGCGGAGATGATGCACAGCGTGTACTTGGAGTCCACGGTGGCAAGAAGTGTGTCGATCTCGGGCTGAATGACCATGGGTATATCAATCCTTCACTTATGGGGAGCGTCAGGCGCCTGGCGCCTTGTCCGCGTACGAGTCGATGATGCCGACCAATTCGTCGGTGGCACGCACAACGTCGTCATTGGTTATCACGAAGTCGTACAGCCCGGCAAGTTCCATCTCTTCGATTGCACGAGCCATTCTAGCCTCAATCTGCTCTTCTGTCTCGCTTCCTCGGCCAAAAAGGCGCTTGCGCAGCTCAGATAGGTCCGGTGCGTTGACGAATATGAGCACCGACTGCGGCATGCGTTCCTTGACCTGCTGCGCGCCTTGCGGGTCGATCTCAAGCACGACCTGACGCCCCTGGTCGATCTTGCGCTCGACCACGTCGCGCGAGGTGCCGTAGCGATTCGAGTGAACCTCGGCCCACTCCAGAAATCCCCCCGACTCGACCTTGCGATCGAACTCCTTGCGCGACAAGAAGAAGTAGTGGATGCCCTCCTCCTCGCCCGGACGAGGCGCCCGGGTGGTCGAGGAGACCGACAGCCAAAGGTCGGGGACCCTCGCGAGCAAAGCCCGCACGAGGGTCCCCTTGCCGGCCCCTGAAGGACCGGACACGATGAACAGATTGCCTTGTCGCGCGCTCAACGACTCGTCGACGCGCACAGGCTCAGTGGACGGAGCCAACTAGCCGAGGCGCCCCATGAGCTGCTCACGCTGACGGGCACCCAGGCCCTGAACGCGGCGGCTCTCGGAGATCTCAAGCTCGTCCATTATCTTTGCGGCCTTGGCCTTCCCGAAGCCCGGCAGGCTCTCAAGAAGAGTCGTGACCTTCATGCGGGCGACAATGGGATCGTCGCTCTTGGCCATGACCTGCTTGAAGCTCACGTCACCGGCCTTGATCTGCGCTCGCAGTTCGGCACGCTTCTGGCGGGCCTCGGCGGCCTTCTTCAGAGCGGCCTTGCGATCCGCATCCGAAAGGTTGGGAAGTGCCATAGTTCCTCCTCGTCCATACAAGACGGAGCAATTGATGCCCTCCGATTGTAGACACAACCGTGAGGTCCTGACAACTGCACCTGACTTAACAATGATACCCCTGACCTGCGGCGATAAATAGCCCAGACCTACAAACGGCGACTTCCGGGCGAATACAGGGGCGTCTCGGACGCGCAGAGACCGCACGTTCGCGGCTCCCAAGACTCAACCTCAAGTCGAAGTAGAGATACAAGCTCTCCAGCGAACGCTTTGTCTCCACCACGGTCGATGATGGAGACTACAGAGGCGATCTCGCCCCCGGCCTGGCGCACCAACTCGATCACTTCAGCGACGCTCCCACCCGTCGTGACCACGTCTTCTACCACCAAAACGCGTGCGCCTTCGGGAACTTCGAAAGCCCGGCGGAAGACCATCTTACCGTTTTCCCGTTCAGTGAAGATGAACTTGACCCCCAGCGCCTGCGCCACGGCGAATCCGATGATGATGCCGCCGACGGCCGGAGCGGCCACCATGTCGATCTTCTCGCCCGCCAATCTCGTCGCAGCCGCCTGAGCGAGCCTCGTCGTGAGCGCCGGGTCCTCCAAAATGCGCGCGCACTGCACGTAGGTATCGGAGTGGCGCCCGCTCGTAAGAGCGAAATGGCCGCTCAGAATCGCGCCCGCATCCTTCAAAGCCTCGAGGACTTCTGCCTCGGTCATGTCTGTCATCTTGGCTCTCCTACCCTTCCGAAACTATTCTGTCGACGGCCGCACCGGGCTCATCGGAACCGGTGATCGGTCGTCCGATCACGAGATGCGACGCACCCGCAGCTACGGCTTGGGCTGGCGTTGCGATGCGGGACTGGTCGCCGGCATCGCTCCCAGCGGGCCGCACACCCGGCGTCACCACGAGCGCCTCAAGTCCCAGCAGTTCGCGCATGCGCGCGGCCTCAAGCGGCGAGCACACAACGCCCTGCACGCCGGCCTCACGCGCGAGTTTGGCCAACCGCTCCACCTGAGCCGCCGAGGAGCCACCCACGCCGATAGCGGCCAGATCGTCGTCGTGAATCGAGGTCAGCACGGTCACGGCGATGACGTCCGGGGTGTCGAGCCCGCACTCCTGCGAGGACTCACATGCGCCTTTGACCGCAGCTTCCATCATCGCTCGCCCACCGGCGGCATGCACCGTGAACATCGAAGCGCCGAGGCGGGATATCTCGCGAGCCGCCCCCTCCACCTGGTGCGGGATGTCGTTGAGCTTGAGGTCGACGAAGATCTTGAAGCCCATTTCGCGCAGCTTGGTGACGATCTCGGGCCCCTCGGCGTAGTAGAGCGTCATGCCGACCTTGAGCCACTCGACCTTGCCTTGCAGCGTGCGCGCCAAAGCGAGCGCCGTGTGGGCGTCGGTGTCCAGTGCAACGATGATGCGTTCGCGCATCTCAGTCATCATGAGGCTCCTTAATCGGGAACAGGTGGTGTCGCCAAGCTAGACTCACATCGAGAGCTGCCGTTCACTCTACTTTCGCCCACTAC
>JAHIQC010000055.1 GCA_018902765.1 Actinomycetota bacterium
CCGGAATGCGAGCGAACACGGCGTTACGACGCCGCGCATAGTACATGAGCACACCAAGGGTAGTGGCCTCGACGACCACCGCAGCCCCAACCCACATGCCGCTACCGCCGATCACGAGGCGATATGCCGCTGCAATGATGCCAGCGATAAGGCCCACCAGCGGGCCACCGGAAAAGCCCGCCACAGCGAGAAGCACCGAGCGTGCATCAAAGATGACCCCTGGTACGATTCGCAACGGGGTTGCCATTCCGACCATCACAGCGGCACCAAAGAGAAGGCCCGACAACACCCTCGTAGGAAGCGTCTCGTGGCCAAGGCGTCTGGTGACGAATAGCAGCAAAACGCTCATGGCAACGAGCATGGAGACGTTCTGTACGAGCGAAAGAACAATCACGAAGTTCCCCGTTTGCGCGAGAAGGAGCACGGCTACTTCACGTGTATTCCCTAGAAGAGCGTACTTTGTCCCGATTCGCCGGGGGCAGGTGCGTCGCCCACTAGATCGCGCGCGTCCATCGCTTCGTTGGCCAGCCGATCGGCCACCGTGTTCTCTTCGCGTCGCACGTGGCGCACCTCGACGCGCGTGAACGGGCGCATGAGCTCGCAGGCACGCGCGTACAGTGGCTTCATGTTCGGATGCTTCACCTTGTAAACGCCGCTGATATGCCGGACCAGAAGCTCGCTGTCGGCCAGCACGGTCAGGTGGCTCACGCCCTTGGCGGCTGCCACCTCAAGGCCCCACAGCAACGCCTCGTACTCCGCAACGTTGTTGGTGACTGAACCCAAGAAACGGCCTCCCGAGGAGATGGGCGTCCCCTCAAGGGTCTCAAGCACGAATCCGCAGCCCGCAGGCCCGGGGTTGCCGCGTGAACCGCCGTCGGTGCGAAGCACAGCCTTCACGATCGCTACTCCTGGTCCTCGGCGGGCGTCATGACGATCAGGCGCCTGCACTGCGGACACATCGCGATATCGGGGCCGGACTTCAGTTCAGCCACACGCTCGGCCGGCAGCTCCATGCGACACGCGGTGCACATCGTGCCAGCCAGTCGACCAGCACCCACGCCACCCTTGCTCTCGCGAATGCTCTCGTAGGTGGTGAGCGTCTGAGCATCGACCGCGTGGGTCAGCTCCTCGCGCCTGGCTTTGAGTCTGTCTATCTCGGAGATCATCTCCGCGCCCTTGGTCTTGTACTGATCGATGAGCGAGGCTTCTTTCGCACTCAGCTGGCCAAGCGCCGCGTCGACCTTAGCGACCTGGCTCTTGGCCTTCTCGACGCGCTCCATGAGCTCGATCTCATCCATCTCGAGCTTGTCCTTGCGGCGCTTGAGCGCATCCATCTCGCGGGTGATGTTCATGACCATCTTGGGGTTTGTGACGTCCCCGGACATGAGTTTGGCCTGTTCATCATCGAGTTTGGTCGCGATCATCGCGCACTCGTCCTCGTGCCTGGAAACCGCCGCACCGAGCCTCGACACCAGCTCATTGGCCTTGGCCCGAAGCGCTGTGACGTCGCGCGTCTTGTGGCGCACCTCAAGAATCAGACGCTTCTCAGGCATCTCATCGAGCCGCTTTTGGCTGCGAAGCACCTCGAGATCGACGTCTTGCAGTTCCAACAACGCAGCTCCGCGCTTCATAGTGCCTCCTGTGGGGTCCACCAGCCGCGCGATGGGGCGTCGATCACCATGCGCACGTCGGAGCCGACAACATGTTCGATTGCCGAGGATAGGACCGGCACCAGTGGCCACTCGGTGACGTCATGTCCTGCCTCTATGACAGCCAGTCCGGATTCGACCGCCGCCAGGGCGTCATGATAGCGCACTTCACCTGCAACCAGGACGTCTGCCCCGCCATCGATCGCGTCGCTAATGAGCGATCCGGCCGAACCTGTGGCCGTCGCTATCCGAAAGACCTGCCGCTCGGCATCGCCCCACACACGCGGCACGCAGCGCAAACGCGCCGAGACGAGCTGCGCAAACTGCCCGAGTGTTCCGGGGGCCGACGGGTCACACACACGTCCCAGACGCGCCACACCACGAGCGATGCGTATCTCACTCACAACCACGAGCGGTTCCTCATAGGGGTGCGCATCAACGGCCGCGCGCGCGACTGCCGAGGCCAGACCGGGTGAGCACACCATCTCGATGCGCTCCTCGGGAACCTGCGTGAGAAACCCGCCAACGCCCACCACCGGAGCCGCACCCGCTAGTGGCTCAAAATGCCCCTCACCTTCCGAGGAGAACGAGCAGCCTTCATACAGCCCGATCCGTCCTGCACCGGCCGCCGCCATCGCCTCGCGCACTCGCTTGGCACCCTCGATCGGAGCGTACACGGTGACGAGAGCCATCGGCTGCAATGAGCGCTCAAGCGGCACCCCTGGATCGAGCCCCAGTGCTGCGGGCAGGCTTCCCGCCCCACCAGGCGCGCGGTCGAGGTTCGTGTGAGCGGCGATGAGCGCGATTCCCTGACGGAGTGCAAGAGTCGCAACCGAGCCCGACCCAAAGGCCGCGGCGGGATCCAGGAAGGCCGGATGATGCGTTACGAGAACGTTCAGGCCCTGCTCAGCGGCTCGGGACACTGCCTCACGCGTCACATCGAGGCACACGAGGACGCCCGTGACCTGAGCGGCAGGATCCCCCACCGCAAGTCCCACGTTGTCCCATGGCTCGGCCCATTGCGTTGGAAACGCGGTGTCGAGCGCCGCCACGATGTCTTTGACCTTGGGGCCAAGATTCTGACTCATAGCTCCAGATACCGCCTCTCCGAACCTGCAAGCGGATATGCGATGCGGCTGTGGCCAGCTGCCACGAGTGCCGCGTAGGCATCAGTAATCGCGAATCCTACCTCCGCGGGCGCATGCGCGTCGGAACCGACGGTCGCCGTCACACCCGCAGCGGCGAACGCTCGCAGCAACTCAGGGCCGGGATAGAGCTCGCCCACGGGCTTGCGCAATCCCGCCGTACTCACCTCGATGAGCACGCCACTTGCAGCGGCCGCCTGCGCCATTCGCTCATACTCGCGAAGCGGCTCGCGCGTGGGGCGATGCCCAAACTTCTTTGGTAGATCGGGATGTGCCATGACATCGAACAGTCCGCTTGCGGCCGCCTCACACCACACATCCACGTACTCGCGCCATACGTCATCAACGTCGCGTAGGTCCCAGCCCGTCATGTCGTTGGGGTCGTCAAACGCCCACGTCCCCAAGAAATGCACCGAGCCGAGGAACACCGCAGCGCCGGCCGCGCGCCCTCG
>JAHIQC010000056.1 GCA_018902765.1 Actinomycetota bacterium
CAGGCCCTCAAGCAGCGCCTCGTAGAGCTGCGACGGGTGCCTTGGAATCGAACCCGCGCTGGGAAAGACCATCCCCCACGGCACATCGGTCGTCCGACCCCACAACTCGTCGTTTATGAAGTTTGCAAGCCGGCCAAAGAAGAATCCGACCGGCGCCCCGACCGCGGCCATGTCAGCCAGTCTCAGGAACGGAACCTTGAAGCGGCGCGCGACCAGTAGCCCAGCGATCACGATGCCGAGGAACCCTCCATGCCACGACATCCCGCCGTTCCATACCTTGAAGACCTGCAAAGGGTCGGACCGGAACGTGTCCCCGCCATAGAAGAGCACGTAGCCAAGTCGCCCGCCGATCAGCACCCCGACCACGCAATAGAGCACAACGGACAGGATGTCATCAGTGCTGAACCCGATACCCCACCGACGGTTCAGCCACGCGAACAGGAAACCTGCGGCGATGAATCCAACGATGTACGCAAGCCCATACCAGTGAATTGCAAAGGGTCCGGCCTGGAACAACACCGGGTCGATCGCTGGGTAGTTCAGATAGGCCATTCCTACATCTCCTCGAGCCTTCGGATGCGCTCTTCGATCGGTGGATGGGTGTTGAACAAGGCATTCATGCCCTTACCCTCCCGAATATCCTTCAGGGGGTTGTATATGTACAGGGACTCAGTGGCTTTGTTGGCCGCCGCAAGCTGGTTCGTGTCGGCGGCTATCTTGCGCAACGCGCCAGCAAGTCCTGCGGGGTACCTCGTCAGTAACGCGCTGTTCGCGTCGGCCAGGTACTCCCGTTTGCGCGAGATCGCGGTCTGAATCAGCGCCGCGAACAACGGAGAGAGCACCAGAAGCACTAATGCCACCACGATCAGCACAAGACCAAGAGGACCCGAATCGTTGTTGCTGCGCCTCTTGCCGCCTCCCCAGAACCACGCCCGCAGGACCCACTCAGAGAGCAGCACGACCGTTCCGGCCATCACTGCCGCAAGCGTCTGGACAAGGGTGTCGTAATTCTTGACGTGTGCCATCTCATGCGCCACGACGCCCTCAAGCTCAAGGCGGTCCAGTTTCTCGACAAGCCCCGTCGTGACCGCGATGGCCGCGTGCTCGGGATTGCGACCGGTGGCAAAGGCATTGGGGGCCGGATCGTCGATCACATAGGCGGCTGGAGTCGGAAGTCCCGCTGCAATCGCAAGGCCCTCGATCACGTTCACGAGATACGGATCGGTCTGCTTGTCCACGGGTCGCGCGCGGCTGATCGCCAGCACGATTCTGTCCGAGTACCAGTACGAACCGAACGCTGAGACGAAGGCGAACAGGAGCGCCAGGATGAATCCCCCCGTGCCCCACTGTGTGAAGTAGCCAAACGCCCAGCCGACCGCCAGTACGAGAAGCATGAATACCGCGACCAAGCCGATACTCTTCAGTTTGTTCGTGCTGATCTGGTCGTACACGAGCTTGCCCCCTCAAACACTCCGCCGCGACCCCAGACAGGGTCGCGGCGGAGAATCGACGGCGTGGTGTGTCCTACTTGAAGGATACCTGCGGGGTCTCCTTGGCGACCTCTTCGATCTCGAAGTACTCTCGAGCGATGAAGCCGAACATGCCGGCCAGGATGTTGGCCGGGAAGCTCTGTATCGCGGTGTTGGAACTCATGACCGAATCATTGTAGAACTGTCGGGCGTAGGCGATCTTGGACTCAGTTCCGGACAGTTCCTCTTGGAGCATGAGGAAGTTCTGGTTGGCCTTGAGGTCCGGGTAGGCCTCTGCAACCGCGAACAGTGACTTGAGCGCTCCTGAGAGCATGTTCTCCGCTGCGCCCTGCTCGGCCACGCCGGTCGCGTTGATGGCCATGTTGCGAGCCTGCGTGACCTTCTCGAACGTACCCGCTTCGTGGGCCGCGTAGCCCTTGACGGTCTCAACCAGGTTCGGGATGAGGTCATAACGACGCTTGAGTTGCACATCGATTTGCGACCAGGCGTTGTCCACCCGATTGCGCAAGACGACGAGTCTGTTGTACAAGGCGATCACAGCGACCGCCGCTATGGCGATGAAGGCGAATCCGCCCCCTAGGCACAGCAACATGTTCGACCGTTCCCTTCTGCCCTACTGGGCCCCTCGAAGCGTGGGCGCGCGATATCGCATGTGCGATACACTAGCGCTTCCGCAACCGATGGTACCAGAAGCGATATCCACGTTGATTCCCATCCATGACGACAATCCAACGCGCGGCTTCCCGTGGCTCACGGTGCTGCTCATCGCGGGAAACATCGCCGTCTTCGGCTTTGAGGTCACGCGCTCCCCTGCTGAACTCGCTCAGTTCATCGACCAATGGGCCTTCGTGCCCGCACGGCTACACACGGGTGCTGCTCCCGCCGCCCTACTGACCCTGGTGACCTCGGCGTTCCTGCACGGCGGCTGGTTGCATCTCGGCGGCAACATGCTCTACCTGTGGGTGTTCGGCAACAACATCGAAGATCG
>JAHIQC010000057.1 GCA_018902765.1 Actinomycetota bacterium
GGAACTGCGGTCATAAGCGAGTCGCCCCATCCGGGGTGACATGCGGCTCCGCAGTTGGCGCCAGGCTGGTGGTACGGGTGAGTGCCCACCAGACCGCCGATGTGGCATGACTGGCACGCTGTGTCACGGTTCACGTCGGGTACGGGCATAGCCATGCTCGGACCGTGACACGTGAGACAGACCGCGTTGTCTGCGGCATACGCAGCGCCCGAGAACGCAAAGAACGTCGCAACCAAGACCATTGCGGCGAAACAGACATTCCAGTCAGCCCTGTATCGATTCCAGTCAGCCCTGTATCGGATCATGTGCAGCTCCATGTACCTCTCAGTTGCCATAGCGCACAGCTGTTCCACACTGCCCGCTCCCCATGAACCAGCGCTCATCACACAATATACACAATTCTTAAGGGAAGTTCTTGTGACTCAAGTCACAAGAAAGGATGAAAGTTCCATCTTCAAGTACAGACGGCGGGTCTCGCCGTCGCCAGACTACTCGGGGTAGTGGGCCTTGAGTGGATGGCATCCGGCGTTGTAGCAGGAGTTTGCGTTCGTCTCCTGGTGTGAAACTCGCGTCGATAGCTTGAGACTCGCTAGACGATCGAGGCCTTCCATCTTGGCGCCCGTGGTCACCGCCACATACGCCACACCATTCCAGCCGTTGCTCGTGTCCGACGGGATGTGGCAGGTCATGCAGAATCGCCTAACGCCGGCAGCGGTGGTCATGTCAATCTCTCCCACGACATCGCCCACGACCGTCGTAACGGAGGAGCTGGTCATCGACACGACCGCCAAGCCTTGCGCAGATGAAGAACCATGCGGGTTGTGGCAGTCGTAACAAGGCAACGCCGAACCCGCAGGCAAGTTGCCGGTCTCGACGGTCTTGTGACCGTACCTGCGAGTCGAATCACTCGCGGTACCGCCGGAGGCGGCAGGGAACCAACTGGCGACGTTGCTGGCCGCCGGCCCATTTGAGTCATGGCACACGAAGCACGTATCAAAACGTGCTGGAGTGAACGTTCCGCGCAGTTCATCGTAGGTGTTCGCGGTGCCGTGAACGTCGTGGCAGTTCTTGCAGTCGCCACTCGCATACGAGGTGCCCGGCCACACTACCGTCCCCGCTCCGCGGTGAATACCGTACGTGCCGCTCGTGTACGTAGCGAATCCGGACCATGCCCCGTCTACCGGGTATCCGCTGGCGTTTCGGCTGGGAGCTGCCAGCAAGACATCGGCACCGTTATGGCAGGCCTGACACACCGTGTTGTTGTTGCCGGTGATGTCCTGCCCGGAAACCCGATTGGTACCTGTGACCATATCGTACGCACCGATGAGCTTGGGGTACTGCGAGCCATGGTTATCGTGGCATGCAGCACAGCTCTGCGCCGCGCCGATCGATCCGCCGGCGGTCCAGTGTGCACGCGCGGCGTAGGTCGACTTGTTGTCCCCGCTGCCAGTCAGTGTGACCGCGCTGGGCACGTACGACGAGCCATCGGACAAATACGCGGGGGGCGTGGCGTCGTGACACTTGAGGCAGAATGTCGCCTGTTCTGTCGCGGTAGCATAACCGAGCGGGTTCAGGGTGTTGTCGGGGTCCGAGACTCGAGCCGTCGTCGAAATGGCGTGCGGATTGTGGCAGTTCTCGCATTCGACTGAGTTGCCTGCGCTGGCGACCACCGGATGCTTGCTGGCCAACTGGAACTGAGCCCAGATCCTCTCCGAGTCTGCCGACATTGCGGTCGCGTTGTACCAATCCCTCAAGGCAACCGACTTCTTGGTTCCGCCCACAGCATCAGTCGTGCGGCTGTGACAGCGATAGCACTCGACCTCCTGGAGCGGATCTGACACTGTGGCGCCCAGAGCGCTTATCAGCCTGCGTGCTGCCGACCAATGAGTTCCGAACCTATTTGCAGAAGTCTGAAAATCCTTAGTTTGCTCGTCGTTGTGGCACTTTGAACAATTGGCATCGAAGGTGCTGCCGTCGCTGAAAGTCGAGACGACGGAATATTGATGCGCCGACACCCTGTACCTCGGGATGTTCAAGGAGGCGGCGACATTCGTTCCATCGGCCTTCTGATTGACCACATCCTTGGGCATCGGTAGACCGTGACAGCTCGTGCACAAACCGCCCATCGCGTGCGTGGTACTGAAGTCGGTGTTGGTGTTGGTGTTGCTCACATATGAGGGGTACTGCTCCCTCAAGTTCGCACCCTTGTTGGAGTTGAAAACGTCGTGGTCCACATGGCACGCGGTACAAAACACGTTAGTGACTCCGGATGTCGGATATGCGCCGGCGGGGCCGGGCGCGATATCGCCATCAGCGTATGCCCCTCCATTAAACGAACCGCCGAGGACGTGGTGATAAACCGTCGCGCGCTGAGATCCAACCTTGGCGCCGGTGCCGTCTTCCATGTAGTCGCCATATGTAGCGTGGCAGTCATAACACGGCACGCCGCCATCTGAGATGCCGCCAGTGGGGTTGTGTACGTTGCTCCCGCCCGAAGCGTAGTTGCTTCCGTGGCACGTGTAGCAGGACTGCATGTCGCCAGACGAGTGCCCGCCAACCACAGGCAGGCGCAACAGCGAACCATCAGCGCCACTGCGTTTCAGGCCCTCGATCAGCTGCGTCCCTACAGCGAGGTACGTACCGCTCGTGCTGTTCCAGACGAACCCATTCGACGTGCTGTGGCATGAGAAGCAGAACGATCGCACTCCGGCTGCCGACGTGGTGTCCAGACTCTGGCCGAGTGCGTCTGAAATCAGCGCGCCATTACCCCTGCTCGAGCCATGCGGATTGTGGCAGTCATAGCAGGGCAATGGAGCACCGACCGGAAGCGTGCCCCCAGCGGTCTTGATCCTGTGCCCCGAACGCTCATCGCCCGCCGTAGTGAACTGTTTGATGTTCACCGGCATGGTGGTGAACTCACTGCGCAAGACGCCGCCGTGACAGTCGTAGCACGACTCGGCGTACGCGCCGGTAGTCTGGTCCTGAGCAACGGTGGCCGTAGTGGTCGGCGAGAAGCGCTTGAAGAGCCCGTCGTACTTGTTGTTCGCACGATGGGAGTCGTGGCAGTACAGGCAATCGCCCGAGTCACGCACGGTTCCTGAAGCGGGAATCGAGGCGTGGGCGTTAAGAGCGGAATTGGTGTACACGGTGCGTCCGGGGAACGCGCCGGATATCGGATACCCCGAAGCGTCGCGCGACGGCGCCGCGAGCGACGGGTATGAGCCGACGAACCAGTCAGAGGTGTCGTTATGGCAAGCGAGGCACCACGTATTGCCGGCCTTGCTTATGACCTGACCGTTAACGAGTTCGCCGGGAAGCCCGGGGCGCAGTGCCGGATCCTTGTGCGCGGTATGACAACCCGAGCAGCGGTCGGTCAGGTCTCCGCCTGTACCCGAGTCCTCGACTGAGTGCCCACTCAAGAGCGCGAACGAGTTGTCAGCGCCAGTCTTGACGTTCGGACCGCCCTGGCCATCGTGGCATGTGTAGCACACGGTGATCTCACCGGGAGTCTGACCTGTGGGGCGCATGAGTCCGACTTGACTCGCCGCGACATGTGGCACGTGGCAAAGCGCGCAGTAGGAGCCGCCCGTGCCGGTATACGACAGGTGAGGCGACGGCGCAGGCCACGCAGCCGAGACAGGACCAGCCGACGCGGACTGGCCGGATTCGTTGCGCGCCGTGTCAAAGGCACTCACGCGATAATAGTAGGCTTGTCCCGGCACTCCAGAAGTGTCTGTGTACGCCAGTGACGCGGTCTCGCCAATAAGCCGTGGAGTGGTCGACAGGCTGACCGCCCGCCACACGTAGTAGCCGCCAACTTCGTTGTCATCGGTCGACGCGGCCCAGCTTAAAGATGCGATTGTCGGAGACGCGAGACCGGGAACCGCCAGAAGGGACGTTGGAACAGTTGGCGGCTGTGAATCCGCGGCCGCGTACGCGACAGGGAGCGCCAAGAAGCACGCGAGAAGCAGTACGGCGAACACGCCGCATGCTTTCCCCATGCTCGACACCCTGTCCTGACGCATCCATCCTCCAGATCGGAGTGGTAGAAGTCATAGTGTGATGACGCGCTCAGATTTGTAATGACGGCCACCAACAACCGCAGAGGATTCTTCCTCGCAGATGCCTGTTCATGATAGATGCTTAAGCGATAAAACGCCAGCCTAGACTCGCCGGTCCGGCACAGGTCTTGCGCGCATCAACCCCGCACGGAATTGGGCTCGGCCCTATCCTCGAGGAAAGAATGGATTCAGCTTTCGCTCACGGCCGATCGTGGTGTCCGGCCCGTGCCCTGGGTGTACCACCGTCAGATCCTCAAGTCCCGATAGCCGATCTCGTACCGAAAGTGCCAGCTCGCGGGCGTCCCCTCGAGGAAAATCGGTGCGCCCGACGCTGCCGGCGAACAACGTGTCTCCCGAAAAGAGGTGACCATCGCACGAAAGACATATGCTGCCGGGAGTGTGTCCAGGCGTGGCGATCACACGCAGCGCC
>JAHIQC010000058.1 GCA_018902765.1 Actinomycetota bacterium
CACCTTGCTGCAAGACGCCGATGACCTTTGGCTCAAGTTCGGCGCGGACCCGTTCGTACACGTACCCGACGAGCCACACACAGCCCGCTTGATGCGCGAGGCGGCGGCGGTGGACATGCAGCTTGTGCCCATGCGAATCCGTCACCTCGGTACGGATCGTTCCCCCGAGGTCCTTGGCGCCATGCGGACATACTTGGAGGCACAAGGAGTCGAAGTGCGCACCTCGGCGCCTGTGGCTCGCATCTTGGCGTCGGATGGCCGCGTCACCGGGGTGGAGTTGTCCGACGGTACGCACATAACCGCTTCCGCGGTCATCGCAGCTCCGGGTCGCGAGGGCGCCGACTGGCTCGTGGAGCAGGCCGGCACGCTCGGGTTGTCGCTCTCGAACAATGCCGTGGATATCGGCGTTCGCGTCGAGTGCCCGGCGAAGATCATGGAGCCGCTTACCGACCACTTGTACGAGGCCAAGTTGCTCTACACTTCCAAGCTCTTTGGCGATCGCGTGCGCACCTTCTGCATGAACCCCTACGGTGAGGTCACCACCGAGTCATACGGCGACGTGGTCACCGTGAACGGGCACTCATATGCAGAGAAGAAGACCGGCTACACCAACTTCGCGGTTCTTGTGAGCCAGAACTTCACACATCCGTTCCATGAGCCCATAACCTACGGCCGATCCATCGCCCGCCTGGCCAACCTGCTGGGCGAGGGCATCTTGGTTCAGCGGCTCGCCGACCTCAAGGCGGGCCAGCGATCCACGCCGGAGCGCATCGCTGCGTCGGGCATCGTGCCGACGCTGCCAGGTGCGACTCCGGGCGATCTGGCGAGCGCCTTGCCCTACCGGCACCTCACCGACCTCGTTGAGTTCTTCGATGCTCTCGAAGTGCTCGCGCCGGGTATCACCGCAGAGACTACGCTTATGTACGGGGTCGAAGTGAAGTTCTACAGCTCTCGTGTAGCGGTCGATTCAAGCCTCATGACCGCGATCGATGGCCTGTACGCCATCGGGGATGGCGCCGGAGTGACGCGCGGTCTCATACAGTCGAGCGCAAGTGGGCTCGTGGTGGCGAGGGCACTGGCACGCGCTCTGGCCTAGCCAGCGGGCACGACAAGCCGCTCACGGCTCTCATGCCGTTGGGTAGTCCAGGAGCCGCAGCACGGCGTCCGCGATGGCCGCATCGGACTCGTCGGCGAGTACGGCGGAGGTGACCACATATCCCACGAGCATGGAGAGTAGCGCTCGAACGCGCGAGACCGTCTGCTCCTCGGTGAAATCGAGCCCGAAGGCCGCATCAAGCTCATGCACCTTTGCCGAGAGGGCCTGCTGCATGGGGAGGGCTATGCTCTCGCGGTAGGCCACCAGGAATTGCGGGTGGTGCGCCGAGGCCGCCAGGACCGTGCGCAGTATGCGGCTGTAGGACGCGATAGCGTGCCTGCGGGCTCTGAACACCGAGATCAGTATCTGACGTAGGCTTGAGGGGTTCAGCGGCTCTACGAGGGCGAAGTTCTGCACACGCAACTGCTCAGCGGCTGCCGTGATCATCGTCAGGAAGATATCTTCCTTGCTTGAGAAGTGGCGATAGAGCGCGGGTTCGCTTACTCCCACCGCTGCGGCAATCTCTCGCATCGAGCCATTCTCGTATCCACACTCGCCGAAGACCTCAATGGCTGCATCGAGGATCTCGCCTCTGCGCCCCGGCACAAGCGATCTGAGCATGGCTTCAGGCATCGGGTGCTCCCGTCACCGGCGGGCTTGGCACCGCGGCCGCCTGGGGTACCGGCACCGCGGTCGCAGGCGTTTCGCCGGCCGCACGCTGCTCGGAGACCAGGTGCACGAACACGTCCTCGATGGTGGGGTCGACGACTTCGATGCCACGGACGGTGACCCCTGCCGCGGCCAGAAGCTCGACGATGCTCGCAGGGGACGAGGTCCCCACATTCACGTGGAGCACCGCCCCGCTCATGTAGGCCTCGCGGATCTCCGGCACGCGTTCCAAGGCGCCGAGGGCCGCTTCGGCGTCATCTACGTCCACCTCGAGCACGGTCTCGGTCATGAGCGCGCGGATCTCGCTGGGGCTGCCGCACGCAGTCAGTCGACCGTTGTAGATGAACGCCAGTCGGCTGCAGTGCGCCGCCTCGTCCATGTAGTGAGTGGTGACGAACAGCGTGACTCCACTGTCCGCCAGTTCGTAGAGCAGCTCCCAGAAGTGGCGGCGCGCAGTGGGATCGACCCCGGATGTGGGCTCGTCTAAGAATATGAGCTCGGGCTCGTGGATGGTCGCGCATCCGAGTGCGAGGCGCTGCTTCCATCCGACCGAAAGGTTGGCCGTCAGTTCCCCTTCGCGGCCGACGAGGTCTGCCATGCGCAGAATATACTCGCGCCGCGCCGCGAACTTCTCGTCGGTCAGATCGTAGACTCCGGCATAGAAGCGCAGGTTCTCATCGACGGTGAGGTCCTCGAACAGGGAGAACTTCTGCGACATGTAGCCG
>JAHIQC010000059.1 GCA_018902765.1 Actinomycetota bacterium
AGCGCCTGGATGAGCTCGTCCTCGCGATCAGTGTTGCGCGAGTTACAGATAAGGCCGCCAAGTCTCACGCCGCCGGAGTGCGCGTACTTGAGGATGCCTTTGGCGATGTTGTTGGCCGCGTACATCGCCATCATCTCGCCCGAGGTGACGATGTAGATCTCCTGGGCCTTGCCCTCGCGCATCGGCATCGCGAACCCACCGCACACGACATCGCCCAGCACGTCGTAAAAGACGAAGTCGAGATCGTCGGTGTAGGCGCCTTCCTCCTCGAGGAAGTTGATGGCGGTGATCACGCCGCGGCCAGCGCAGCCGACGCCGGGCTCCGGTCCACCGGACTCAGCGCACTGGATGCCCTTGAACCCGACCTGGAGCACCTCTTCGAGCTCCAGATCCTCTACGCTGCCCCGCTCGCGAGCCATATCCATGACGGTCATCTGCATCTTCTCGTTCAGGATCAGACGCGTGGAGTCCGCCTTGGGGTCGCACCCAACGATCATGACCTTCTTGCCGGCGTCCGCCAGCGCTGCGACCGTGTTTTGGGTGGTCGTGGACTTGCCGATACCGCCCTTGCCATAAATGGCTATCTGACGCATGTGGTGCCTCCTTGACTCGACGTGTGTCTTCTCTTTGAACCCTTTCGAGGTGGCCCAAAAGAATGCAACGCTCGTGCCAAGTGAATACATGCTCTGAACTGCGGTTTTCCTGTCGCGCGGTCATGGAGATGCGACACTTTGGTGGGAGTACGCGACGGAATTGTCGCATGATTGCCGACATGTTTCGCGAAAGGCGACGACGCTTGATGGCTGTCGACACGTGCGAGGCCGAGACGTCAGGCCTTCGTGGAACCGATCCGTATGCGGCTCATGCGAGCCGCGGGGCCGGTCTCGGGATCATATGCGCCCCGGACACCCAGCACGGTCGGCCAAAACGCAAGCGATGAGCCCAGCGCCCACAGTAGTGCTGCGGCCAGACCCGGTCGCTTGGGGCCGGGGCCCAAATCGAGCAGGAACATGCCCGGAGTGCGACCCAGAAGGCCCAAAGTGAGCCAACAGTACAGCACGTGCACCACGATGATGCTGAGCAGGATGCTGCCCACGAAGATCGGCACCGGAAGCACCGCACGGGCGAATGGAAATGGGAAAGCTATGACCGCCGCCACAAATGCGGCCGCGAAATCGATCAATGAAGCGGTCCTTGCGCGCGGCGGTTCGGCTGGACCTACGAACTGAAACTCCCTGATACTCACGAATCGCTCCCTTGGGTCACGTCGCGTCGCGCGGCCGCGAACGCCTCGACCAGCGCCGCCAACTCCTGTGAGGTCGATATGCCGCCATCATCAGTGATCAACAAGCCGCCCGCCGCCGCCCACAGGGCCGCCCCGGTTCCGGCAGCAACCGCTGCGGCATCCCCAGCGCGCAACGCGTCACCCGAGATCCCGCCGAGCATCAGCATGCCCGCGCGCCTCGCCGCGGCCAGCACAGCCTCGAACTGCTCAGCGCCGAGCCCCCCGGGGTGCAGGGCGGCAAAGCCGGCCTTGCGAATGCCCGCCATCAGCGGGCGCATGTCGCCGTCCGAGTGAAACACCGACGGCACCGCCTCAAGCGCAGCCTCCTCGGCAAGTCTCGCACAACGTGGGAGGACCTCCTCCAGCGCAAAATCGGGGCTCACGAGCGGGCCTTCAGCACCTGCGAGGTCGTCAGCGACGACGATCGCGGCGACCTCGAGCCTCAGTCCTCGGCGAACCTGCTCGATCGCCTGAGGCATGTGCCGGTCCATCGCTCGGCCCAATGCAATCGGGTCAAGCGCACTTTGCCGAAGAGTGGCGTCCCAACCGTCATCTGCCGCGACGCGCCCCAACGGGCCGTCGACCACCCACATCGTGGCGGTTCCGCACTCGCCGATCCGGCCGACCGCCTCGTCGGCCCAGACCTCAGACGCGTGCACGAAGGCGAAGTCCGCACCGATGTTGCCGCAGGCAGCCGCGACCCGCATCGGCGCGTGGCGCGAACCCCACATCAGTCCCTCGATGGCGGCAAGAGGCAGAAACGTCGTACCGAGCACGAGTCCCGGCTGACCGGCCAGCGCTTCTCTGATGCGGATCTCGGAAGGAAGCATCGTGTGTCCTAGAACAGGTTGAGTCCGGCGGAAACGGCCTCAGAGGCCCCCCAGACGAGCAGGAACGCTCCAAGCACGCCTAGGGCGACAGAGAGAAATGCCTTGGGCCACTCCATGTCGAGTAACCATGCCGCGCACGATCCGGAGTAGGCGCCGGTTCCGGGAAGCGGGATGGCGACGAACACCGCAAGCCCGATCACGCCGTACTTCTCCACCAGTGGATGCGCCTTTCTGCGAACGCTCTCCAGCTTGCGATGAAGCCAGGAGCCTTCGGGAATCACGTCGTATACCCAGCCCAGGATGAAGTAGGTCGGGAAGAAGACAAGAACGTTCACGAGCAATATCAGCGGGAGATACAGGCGATCGCCCTGCTGGATCGCGAGAGGGATTGCTCCGCGCAGCTCAACCCACGGCACGGCCGTGAGTACGATGTACTTGAGGAAATCAGGCAACTGGGCGGCCCAGTCCATCATCTCGGTAGGTCCTCTCGTTGTCGGCCCAACGCGTTCCAGACGCGATGCACCTGAGCGAGCCACATGGCTCGCGGATCGGTCATATCAAAGCCGCTTCTCGCGGCCCACGCGAAGTATCCCTCGCCTGGCCGCCCGCTATCCGCACGGACCACAAGCGACGCAGTACAGATGCCGTGCGCCTCGTCGAGCGGTTCAGCGGCAAGCTCGACCAGCTGCATCAACCGCCGAGAACGTGCCACGAGTCTTCCTTGGCTGGCAAACGCCGCAAAATCTCCGTAGGTGATCGTGGAGCGCTCGCGTGCGGTCTGGACAAGTAAGTCCCTGGCCGCGTGAACCATCTCGGCCCACTCTTCGGGAGAAATTCGTCCGGTCTGGGCCATCTTCGGGTGGTGCTCCTTCACATTCGTCCTTTCGGATTCTATCGGAAAGGACGCGTGCGCACTGCCGCGGACCCAAGGCGACACCTACCCGTTGAGATTTGCCCGGCCCAGAAACACGAACGGCCCACCACATGGGCGGGCCGTGAACGGACACAGGAGTGCCCGGACAAATGCTGGTGGAGGCGCGGAGAATCGAACTCCGGTCCACAATACCTCCCTGGGAAGCATCTCCAGGCTCAGTCACCAGTGGAGTCTCGGTGCCAGCGTTACCTGATGACGCGCGGCGCTGGAACCATGGCGGTCCGATCTTTCACGACGTCATGCCGCCCGCGGCCGTCGTGGCAGTCCCCTTAAGTGGCGCCTTACCGGTAGCGGGGACATCCACCGGGTCGGCGTCGCTGCACTATTTAGGCAGCGAGTGCGAAATCATTGTTGGCGCCTAAGCGTCTTTGCCCCTGTTTAACGAGGTAAGGCGACCTCGACCTGCTTCTTCCCTCAGAAATATCATGTCGAAACCAGTCGCCCCCACAGAAGCGACACTTTCGTGTCAAGGTACAACGCGACCCACAAGGGGCCGCTGGGACAGTATACCCGCCCGCTCGGACTATCTGTGCAAGAGATATGCCGAGGAGGGCTCTCGAATGATCTGGGCGAGGTTTGCATCCCCAAACGGATCCACGTAGATGATGCCCTCAAGCTCTGACATCGGTGCATCCTCGGACACGATCACCTCACAGCCCCCGACTCGCGCAGTCGCCCAAATCTGGGCATCCCAGTACTGCATCCCGTAGCGTCGTGTGATGCGAAGTGCCTCGCGGGTGACCGCGTCGGTGATTGGGAGCAGCGTGAATGCGGCAGAAAACTCGGAGGCTAGCCGAAGCGCAGAGGACCCATCAATGCGAGCGGATAGCTTACGTGTTGTAGCCCAGATGAACTCACCCACCACTTGGCCGCTTATCGCCCCCGTGCCAGACGCGGATATGCCATCGATTACGCAATCCGCTCGCTCACTCTTGGCGATGTCAGAGCGATCGACCGCATAGACAAGGATATTGGTATCAACGAACAGACTTGCGCTCATGCAGCTCTCCACGTTCCCACCGATGGGGCGAAGGCTCAACCGGACCTTTGGCCCTGATCTCTTCCATGATTCTCTGCGCCCGGATCCATGCAGCGCGCCGAGACTCGTGCGATGTGTCACTCAGCCACGCGTCGATAGCTCGACGCACGATCTCGGCCTGTGTGACGCCAAGGCGATCCGCCTCAGCAGCCAACGCCTCATCCTGGGAGTCCTCGATGTAGAGCTGTTTGCGCACCATACGAGCCATGGTGACGCACCCACCTTTCAAATCGCTAACCGCTGTCTTACTGAGACGATGTATACAGCATACATCATGTACTGAACACAGGCATAGCGGTGTGGAAGCAGAGGGGCATCAGCCTGGTCTTCTAGGCCTTGTTGCGGTCGCGCAAAGCGCGCTCGACGTCACGCTTCTGATCGCGTTCGGCGATCGTCGCACGCTTGTCGAAGGTCTTCTTGCCGCGAGCCAGGCCTATCTCGATCTTGGCGCGGTTGTTCTCATCGAAGTACATCCGCAGCGGCACCAAAGTGTTCCCGCGCTCGGCGGTCTTGCCCCCGAGGTAGCGGATCTCCTTCTTGTGCAGCAGAAGTCGCCTCACACGGTCCGGATCGCCGTTCTCTCGGTTGCCGTGCGAGTAGGGGGACACGTGCACGCCGTGAAGAAAGATCTCTCCTCGGCGAATCGAGGCGTAGGAATCACGAAGCTGCGCGCCGCGCTCTCTTAGCGACTTGACCTCAGTGCCGGTCAGTTCGATGCCGGCGGTGAATATCTCGTCGATGAAGAAGTCGTGGTACGCCTTCTTGTTGTTGGCGATCTTCTTGGGTTCGCGTGGTGGCATGGTTTGAGCGGACTCCCTTAGGGCGTGTAGTCGGTATCAGGATCGATGGCGATCACGTACTCGGCGAGCAGCTTGATGGCCGCCTGGACGTCGGCGAGGGCGAGTGTCTCGTTCGGCGTGTGCATATAGCGAAGCGGGATGCTCACAAGCCCAGCCGCTTTGCCGCCGCGTGAAAGCTGAATGCCGTTCGCGTCGGTGCCGGTGCCACGGGGCTCGCCGTCGAACTGGATAGCAACCTTTGCGGTCTTTGCCGCATCGGTCAGCCCGGCAAACACCATGGGGTTGATGTTCGCGCCGCGTGTGATGATCGGGCCCTTGCCGCAGATCGCTTCGCCGTGCTTGCGCTTGTCGACGTCCGGATAATCGGTGGCGTGTCCAACCTCGACCGCTATACCCACGATCGGATCGACGCCGTATGCGCTCGTGATGCCGCCGCGCATGCCGATCTCTTCTTGCACGGTGCCCGCGACCACGAGGTCGACTTTGGCGCCACCGCGCTTCTTGACCTCGCGCAGCACCTC
>JAHIQC010000060.1 GCA_018902765.1 Actinomycetota bacterium
AACCGGCACCAGGCGCACCGAGATCGGCAGACCCGCTTGGCCGAAGTCGACCACCTTCACCTGTACCGGCGCCGCTGCACCCTCGATCTCTCGCAGAAGATCGATTGCAGTCACGGTCAAGATGATGCGGTTCGAGGCATAACTTTCACCGCCGACGAAGAACTGCAGATCGGGCTTATCGCCGGCTCTGACCGCTTGGTCAAACCCGTCAGGCAGTATCAGCCCTGCATCCAAGTTGTTCTGTTCGACCAGAGATTTCAGTTCGGCCGGATCCGAGAGCACCTTCAAGTCGATGCCGTCCATCTTCCGAATCGAGGCTGTGATCTCGGAGGTGCCGGCATCCACGATGCCCAAACGCGGCTGTGGGCTGAACAACGACCCGAAGGCGAACTGGAGCACCACCGTCAACACGACCGGCAGCAAGACCGCATACAGGAAGAACGGAGACCGCGGACCCATGGCGAGATCCTTCCTGAGCAGCTTCCACGTGAGTCTGAGACTCATAGGGATTCCACCTTTCTCCTCAAGGCCAGCAATCCGGCTCCGTAAAGCACCACGAGCCAGACAGCGGCATACGCGAGCGAACCCCAGGAATCTGACCACGTGGCGCCATAGATCGTGGCGTTCACCAGGATGTCGATGATCGGATACGTCGGTATCACCTGCACCCATGTGGCCGCAGCACCGGGGAACAGCACGGAGAACGAGGGGATCATCATGGGTATCACGAAGAGCATCGAGTAGAAGAGCTGTCCCATGAAGTCCTTGCCGGCAGCCCCCACAAGCAGTGCCACTCCAGTGAACATGATTGCGCCCATCAACGCCGTGACCAGCAGAAGTGACCAGTTCTGCGGAGTGAGGGCCTGGACCACGAGCATGACGATGAGACCCTGCGTGAGCGCGAGCATCGTGCCGAATATGGTCTTCGATATAAGGAAGTCCCCCATTTTGGCAGGGGTAACGAGTACAGCGGTCACGGTACGCTGAAGCACCTCTGTGGAGACCAGCGCCGACATGGAGAAGGTCTCCATCAACAGGATCATGAAGATGAGCATCGGGCGCATCTTGTCGCGCATCGAGGCTTGGTCGCCGGCACGATCCTGGCCCAAGACAATCGTATCCTCGGCGGGCATACCTACGGGCAGGGCCTGCCCGGCCAGCTGATACGCCGCCTCCCGAACGAAGCTGCGCATGGCGCCTTGAATCTCCGCTGGAACTCCGGCGTCCGAGTAGATGGTGACGGCGATGTCATTCTTCTTTGTAGCGACATCTGCGATGAAATTCGCGGGAAATGCGATGCCGATACCCAATGAGAGGCGTTTCGCGTTCTCGGGTTTTGCGTCACCAGCCTTCTTGTCCCGAAGTACGAGTTCACCCGAATCGGTGCGCCATGCCTCGAGTTTGCCCTCGATGACCTTCGCCATCTCCTCCTCGCTGGCGAACTCGACCAGATCGAGGCCCTCTTGCTGCTCAGTCAGATCGACATTGTCCAGCGCTGAGAGCTGCTCGTCGGTCGCTCCGAGTCCCTTCAGGGTGTCTTGAGCGCCGCTGACCATCGATTGAATGGATGGCGTGACCGCGAGCGCGAGAGTCTCGTTGACCGATTTCGGCAGGAACTGGAAGAGCACCGAGACGGCCACGAGCGTAAGAACGGTCAAGAACAGATAGAGCTTGTCCCTGGAGTACGCTTTGAGCTCCTTCTTGAGGAGCGCACCTACGATGGCGGGCCTGCTGACTGGGCTGCTCATCCCTTCAGCTCCCTACCCGTGAGCTCGATGAAGATGGCCTCCAAAGTGGCCTCTTCGGTGTGGATCGTCATGAGATCCGGCGAGGAGGACAGGACCTCGAGGCGAGCAGAGAACCCGGGGTCTGTGAGATCCAGGTGCTCCTCGCGCACCTTGCTTCCATCGCGAAGTCGCACCTTCAGTGAACGCGCACCGTACTTGAGCTTGAGGTTTTCGACGGTGTCGAGTGCGGCGATGACGCCGTCATTTATGAAGGCCACCCGGTCAGAAAGCTCATCGGCCTCGAACATGTCGTGGGTTGTGAGCAGCACTGCAGCACCGCGCTCCGCCTCTTCCTTGATGGTCTTGCGGATCGAAGCGGAGGTTACTGGATCGAGACCATCGGTCGGCTCATCGAGAAAGAGCACCTTGGGCTTGTTGATGAACGCGCGGGAAATCATCATGCGCTGACGCATGCCCTTGGAGAAGCTGTGCACGCGATCGTTGGCTCGATCCGCCAACCCGACTCGCCGAAGCACCTCCATCGAGTCCGGATTCTTGATCCCGAACAAAGATGCATAGAAGTCGAGGTTCTCCTTTGCGCTCATATTGAGGTACAGGTTCTTCTCCTCGAAGCAGACGCCTATCTGCGCCTGGATCTCCGGGTCGTCTTTCGCAATATCCCTGCCGAGGATACGCGCGGCGCCGCTCTTGGGGGTGAGTTGGCCCGTCAGCATCTTGATGGTCGTGGACTTTCCTGCGCCGTTTGGCCCGAGGAAGCCCAGAATCTCTCCGGGCTGCACGTCGAAACTGATTCCTTTGACCGCCCGCAGGTCACCGTAGTTGTACGCGATGTTCTGTACCTCGATAGAAGGCTGCGTCATCGCCCCATCCTCTCATTCCAGCTGACCATGATCTTCTCGAACTCCTGCCCAAAGAAGCTGTAGACCTCGTACATCTCCTGAAGCCGCTCGTGCGCCAAGGGAGAGTCCGTCACATCCATCGCCTCTTTGGCGATGGACGGAATCTGCTTCATGAGGCCGAACTTGCGCGTGAGGAGATCCCCCCAGGTTCCCTTGAGCATCCGGTAATGGGTCTCTCGCGACCCACGAACGTGGTACGTCTCAATCAGCGAGGTGCTCACGAGAAACTGTGTCGTATTGCTGATCGACGCGCGGCTGAGCCCCAGCGTCTCCACCAGTTCGCTCGTGGACAGGCCCTCTCCGTCGGCCATCATCAGGGCTGCATACGCGCGTGCCATCGCCCTTGGGAATCCAACACCCTCCAACGACCGCGCAAGCCGTTCCAACATTGCTGCCGCGCGCACGTCGCGATCATCAGAACTCACAAGGCGCCCCCTTCGCTGTATCGCCGCTTTCGGAAGCATTCCCAAGTTTCAGTATGTTCTAAACGTTTTGTGACACGCCCGGATTCCGCCCTATGCCGCCTCTATGGACCCGATTTCCCCCGTCGTCTATGCACACAAAGAAGCCCCACTCGAGACACAAGCGGGGCTTCATATGATATTCGATGGTGGGCCCGGTTGGATTCGAACCAACGACCTCACGGTTATCAGCCGTGCGCTCTAACCAACTGAGCTACGGGCCCGGCCGTGCGAAACGCTTCGATACCTTATCCCAGGGGCTTCGGGCACGTCAAGCTGCAATCATGCGCTGCCCTGAGGATGAATCGGGTTCTCTCCTCGGCGGGCCCGGATTAGGTGGTGACATCCCGTATGATGGTGGAACGTACACAAGTGAGAACCGCACAGAGAGCCGGCTGATGATTCACGTTCGTATCGCATCACTTTCGATGGACTCGGTCTCGAACCAGCCCGTCATTTTGTTGCGCCCCGTCGAGGAGCCGGAGGGTGAGGGGCGATTCCTTCCCATCTGGATCGGTCACCCGGAGGCAACATCGATCCTGCTCGCATTGCAGGGAGTTGAGCCCCCTCGGCCTATGACTCACGACCTGCTCGCGGGCGTCCTCCAGGCCGTAAACTACGTGGTCGACCGCGTCGAGATCACGCGGCTCGAAGAAGGTACCTTCTTCGCCGCTCTCGTTCTTAGGGGCGATGAACGCACGGTGACGATCGATGCGAGGCCAAGCGATTCGATCGCACTGGCGGTGCGCACGGGCTCGCCGATCTTCGTTGCCGAAGAGGTGCTCGATGCGGCGGCCGTCGAAGAGACGAGCCAGATCGACGAGGAGGCCGAGGTCGAGCAGTTCCGCGAGTTCCTCGACCATGTGGACCCGAGCGACTTCCAGGGCTAGAGCGCGACTTCTCGGCTACTCGTAACGCAGGGCCTCGATGGGGTCGAGACGGGAAGCACGATAGGCCGGATACACGCCGAAGAACACGCCCACACCCGCTGAGAACAGGAACGCGAGCGCGACGGCCCAGGGTGTGACCTGCGTCGGCACCACGACCTTGAGCGCTTCGCTGCCCAGCCAGCCGATGGTTATGCCGATCACCCCACCGGCCACGGAGAGCACGATGGCTTCGATCACGAACTGCGACATGATGTCGTAGGTCTTTGCGCCGACTGCTTTCCTGATGCCGATCTCGCGAGTACGCTCGCTGACGCTCACGAGCATGATGTTCATGATGCCGATCCCGCCGACCAAGAGCGAGATGCCGGCGATACCCGCCAACATGACCGTGAGAGTTCCGAGAAGTTGGGACAGGATGCCCAGCGTCTCTTGCTGGGTGAACACGGAGAACTCCTCGCCAAAGCGCGGCTTCAGGGCCCGCTTGATGCGCTGCTGGATCAGGTCTATCTGCGTGGCGTCTGCGGCCTTCACGATGATGATGCTGATGTCGCGCGTGCCGAGAAGCCGCTGCGCGGTCGTGATCGGCAGGTATATCTGGTTGTCTTGGTCGCCCGTGAGAGAGCCGCCCTGCTCCACCAGCGTCCCGATGACCCGGAATCGCTGGCCGTTGACGTCCATGTACTCACCAAGCGGGTCCTTGTTGGGGAACAGCTCCTTTTGCACGCTCGCGCCGATGATCACGACGCGCGATGAAGCCGAGACCTCGCTGCGGTAGTAGCCTCGTCCCGAGGCATAATCCGCGCTGAAGACCTCGCCGGAGTACTCATTGCCTGCAGCCATGGTGGTGCGCCACTCGCGGTTGCCGACCTTGGCGATCGCTGCGGCCTGAATGACCGGAACGACTTTGTCGTCAGGGCCGAGTCTGCGCTGAAGCATCTCGGCGTCATCGAGGCTGAACTGCTTTTGGATGCTCCCCCCGGGACCCCCGCCCCCGCCCCCGCCCTGCTCGACATTGCCGGGAAAGGCGAAGATGAGGTTTGAGCCCAGGCCCTCGATCGAACCGGTCACCTCATCTTGGACCCCGGTTCCGATGGCCACCAGTAGAATCACGGCAGCAACGCCGATGATCACGCCAAGCATCGTAAGCAGACTGCGGACCTTGTTCGCGTTCAAAGCGCGAAGCGCTATGCGGAAGCTCTCCTTGAGGTTCATTCCTCGCCCCCGGCATCGAACTTGGCTCGACGCTCGTGCGCGATGACGCGCTTCTCCACGATCTCCTCGCGAACTACCTTGCCGTCGCGCAACGCCACGATGCGTTGTGCGTGACGTGAGACCATATCGTCATGTGTGACGAGCACGACAGTGATGCCATGCTCGGTGTTGAGGTCTTGCAGGATGCTCATGACCTCCATGCCCGAGCGTGTGTCCAAGTTGCCGGTAGGCTCATCGGCAAGCACGATACTGGGCTCGGTCACAAGGGCTCTGGCGATCGCGACGCGCTGCTGCTGCCCGCCCGATAGTTGGTTGGGCAGGTGGTTCAGCCGATCGCCCAGGCCGACCCGCTCAAGCGCCTCTTTTGCACGGCGGCTTCGCTCGGCGCCGGAGACGCCCGAGTACACAAGCGGCAACTCAACGTTGGCCAAAGCCGTGGTACGAGCGAGCAGGTTGAAGGACTGAAACACGAAACCGATGCGCTTGTTGCGCACCGCGGCCAGCTGATTGGGCAGCATGCTGGAAACCTCTTCGCCTTCGACGGTCACGATGCCACTCGAAGGGCGGTCCAGTAGGCCGATGATGTGCATGAGGGTCGACTTGCCGCTCCCGGAAGGCCCGATGATCGCAAGCATCTCGCCGTCACACACCTCAAGGTCCAGTCCCCGCAGGGCGTGCACCTCGATCTCGTCGAGAACGTAGCACTTGCTCACGTCGCGCGCCTCAAGAACGACCCGTCGACTCTCGCAGCCGCGTGCCCCGATGGGAGTGGTTTCGCTGTTCTCGCTCATGCTACTGCTTGGCCCGCACTTTCATGCCGTCGACAAGCTCGATCGGGCCGGACAGCGCCACAGTATCCCCTTCGGTGACCCCAGATGTGATCTGGGCCTGGGTCTCAGTCAGGGTTCCGACTTGCACTTCGATTCGCTTGAGCACGCCGTCTGTGACCTTGTACACGAAGGTCGTTCCTCCTTCGTCGAACAACGCCTCGACCGGAATGGTGGTTGCCCCAGGGACCTTGTCGATCTCGATCTGAACGTCGCCCTTCATGCCGATGAGTATGTTCGCCGCCGCATCAGTGAGCTCAAAGTAGACCGGGAACACCGTACCCCCGGTCGCTGTGAACGTAGCGGCTGACTTGATTTGGGAGACCTTCGACTCAAACGGATCTGCGAAAGCGTCCAGGGTGATCGTGCCCCTCATGTCGGGCTTGATGGAGTCCACGTCGACCTCATCGACCTCGGCCATGAAGCTTAGGCCCTTCAGGTCAACTACCGTGAACGGCGCCGACTGGGGACCGACCGACACTCCCCTGGCAGGCTTTGGGGTCTGACCATCGGCCGCGGGGGCACCGAGCGCGTTGAACAGCACCACTCCGTCGCTCGGCGCCGTGAGATCCGCACCCCCGAGGTTGTCTTGGGCCAACGTAAGCGCCTTCCGGGCCTGGTCGACACCAGCCTGGGCGGCTGCCCGCTGCGTCGATAGGCTCGCCCCCTCGAGCTTGAGCTGAGCGGCCCTGGCCTGAAGATAGGCAGCGTAGCCTTGGTCCACGCCCGCCTGGGCCTGTTTCTGTGAGAGGCTCGGATCGTAGGCGCCCAGCTTGTCCTGAGCTGCCTTGGCCTGCAAGTAGCCCGCATAGGCTTGCTCCTTGGCCAGCTTGGTTGCGTCGAGCTGGGACAGCGACACCGGAGTCGGCATGGCACTCGCATCGACCGAAGCCTTCAGCCCGTCATAGGACGCCTTGGCCGATGAGTACGCGGCCCATGCGGCATTGGTTGCCGCAGTGGCCGCGGCTTTGTCAGCCGCGCTCGGCGCCTGCGCCCCAACCGCATCTCGTGCCGCGAGTGCCGACTGGTACGCGGCCCATGCGGCGCTCGTCCCCGCCCGGGCTGCCGCCAGATCAGCGCTGGATGGCGCTTGATCGTCAATCGCGACGAGCTGGGATTCTGCTTGGGCCAAACCCGCCTGGGCTTGGGCCACCTGCAGTTCGAGTGGGCCGGTCTCGAGACGAGCCAACACCGTGCCTTCGCTGACCTTGTCCCCATCCCTCACGAGAACCTCGGATAGCGTGCCGACTGTCGGGGGGAATACGTCTGCGCGCAGCCCGGACTCCGCCCGGCCAGAAGCTGTTACCGTTACCGCGAGATCTTGCTTCGCGACTTTAGCCATGTCCACTTGGACGCTCGCCCCACCGGAACCGAGCGCCACCGCGGCGACCACGCCTCCCAGCACGACGAGCACCACGAGACCGGCGATGATCTTGGCTTTACGTGACACGGGTCCTCCAAGTACTTCGGTGGCCTGATTGCCCTTGGTTACTCTACCCGTTCGTCCCATCGATCCGATGGCTTGTTCGGAAGCGTTCCTCGTCACCCGCCAGAAGCGGGAGCAGATCGCTGGCGCTTGAGAGCGCGTAGTCCGGCCTCTGCGCAAGGACCACGCTGCGGTCGAACGGCCCCCACAGCGCCGCTGCCGATACCGCACCACCGGCCACTGCCGCCGCCATGTCATGAGGGCTGTCGCCGATGTAGATGCAGTTCTCAAGAGGAATGCCGAGGATTCCCGCCGCGTGTATCAGTGGATAGGGATCCGGCTTGTGCACGGTCACATCGTCGGCCCCGACGATGAAGTCGATGTAGCTCTCCAGGCCGAACAACCGCAGGCCCCGCTGTGCGCCCGCGTTGAGCTTGGAGGTAACGACGCCTATCGGGTAGCCCGCTTCCTTGAGCGCGCGCAAAGCGGCCTCGGTGCCGGGGTACTCCGCAGCCATCGTGTCATGGTGAATGTTGTTGTGCTCCCGGTAGACGCGGACCAGCTCGTCGGCGTGAGGCGCGGAGATGTCAGCCATCTGAGCGCCGAGTGGTGTGCCTATGTCTCTCAGAAGAACATCGTCGGGTAGCGGAGCGCCGAGGACTTTCTCGGTCGCGTACCGAAACGACGCGAGAATCAGCCCAATGGTGTCTATCAGCGTCCCGTCCAGATCGAACAGAACGGCGCGAACGCGCGAGGCGGGACCGGACTCGGCACCGGTCCCGCCTCTGGAAGGTGTCGGATTACTCGTCGTCACCGACGTCCTCGAACTCCTCGCTCACAAGCTCCTCCGCTGCCGCATCAATATCGTTCAGGGCGCTTGCGGTCGGTGTCTCCACCTCAAGCAGGGAGGTCTGACCATCCGGCACCGCTGCGGCCTTGACCTTCTTCTTGCCCGCGCTTACCCGAGCGATGGCAACAACGCAGTCGGACTTGCTGACGTTCATGACCTTCACGCCCTGGGTCGAACGGCCCAGCTTGGAAATGTCGTTCGCTTTGACTCGGATGACCACGCCCTCGTGGCTGATCAACATCAGCTCATGCTGCGGCAGCACGATCTTCATGCCAGCCAGCGGGCCCTTCTTCTCGGTGACCTGGAT
>JAHIQC010000061.1 GCA_018902765.1 Actinomycetota bacterium
CACCGGCACATCGCCGTCGGGCCTGCTCCCCAGCTCCAGAACTGCGTTCGAGGCCCCGGACTTCACGCGCAGGGCCGAGAGGCGAATGTCCTTGAGGTCGGCCCGAAGATCCGCCAGTCCGGAGTCTATCGTCAGGCCCCAGATAACATCACGGTCCAGCTCGATATCGAGGCGCGGCCCGCCAGCAGCCAGAAACGCGGAGCCCTCTTGCCCCGTCCTGATGTCCACGCTGGCACGCGAACCGTCAATCTCGGTGGAGAAGCTCGGCTGTCCGAACGCACTCTTTCCCGAAGCGGTGACCAGCGCATCTCCGTCGGTAAGCGTCATTGCCCCCACCGGCCCCACGATGTGGGCGTCGGCCCTGCGCACGCCGGAAACTGCAGGTTTCGTGAACTCGAACGGCTCCGTCGTGGCTGTTCCCACCCTCCAGAGCAGAGCAGACGCGGATGTCACCGGAAGCACGAAGGCTCCGTACCACAGCGCCAGAAGTACCACGACACTCGATAACACACGCAACCATGTCGACCTAAGCCCCTTGCCGATGAGATCCAGGCCAGCCGACACCAGCAGCACAGGCCACAAGGAAAGCACCGACCACCACACGCCCCACGGCACGGCGCCAATTGAATTCGATATCAAGATGATCCCGACGCTGATGCCGGTGAGCCCCTCGATGATCTTGTTCGGCCGAGTATCGTCATGTGGCAAAGGCCAGAACATCCCCCGGATTCCCAGCACGATGAACACGAGCCCCATCACGCTTGCGGGCCAGAAACCCCCGAAGCTGATTCCGGGAGCCACGCGGCCCATGACAAGGCCGAATCCAATGACGACAAGCACGACTCCAAACCAGGCCATTCCGCCTCCGCCGCGCGATCCCCGAAAGTGTGGAGGCTCAGGCGCGGCAACGCCGGTCACTGGCGGATTGGGTGGATTGGGCGGATTGGGCGCGTAGGTTACTTCGCTGGTCTCCTCGGCCATGAATCTTCCCCTCTCGTGCACGACAATCTATGCGGCGTGGTCTGGTCCGGTGTGTCTTCCTTCGTTCGGACTACTCCGAGGACACGGGCTCGCTGCGCTCGATGCGGAGCCGTACGATGCGCCGACGGCGCACCGCCTCCACTGTGAATCGGGTGTCGCCTTCAGTGAAGGACTCACCCGAAACAGGTATATGCCCCAGTCGCACGAGCACCCATCCGGCGACAGTCTCATATTCGTCTGATTCTTGGACCGGGAGGTCCATACCGATGGCGTCCTCGATCGGCAGGCGTCCGTCAACGACCCAAACGCCCTCCCCGATCTGAGTGACATGCTTGCGATCGCGATCGAACTCATCGGCGACCTCGCCGATGACCTCCTCGACTATGTCCTCAATCGTGACGATTCCCGCTGTACCCCCGTACTCGTCGACGACGATGGCCATGTGATTGCGCATCGCCCGCATCTCGCCCAGCAACGGCAAGATGCCCTTGGTCTCAGGTACGAAAATAGGGGCGCGAGCGTATCCGTCCACCGTTTCATCAAGATTGCCCAGGGCGGCCGGGCCTACGAGGTCTTTGAGAAGCAGGACCCCGACGATCTTGTCCGGATCCTCAGAGTAGACAGGAAGTCGCGAATAGCCGGATTCTCGGAACACGCTGAGGGCCTCTTCGATGCTTGTTGTGTCCTCGATCGCGGCCATATCCACGCGCGGCACCATGATCTCGCGCGCCACGGTGTCGCCAAGCTCGAAGATCTCGTGGATCATCCGCTTCTCTTCTTCGAGCAGGGAGCCTTGCTCGGTGACCAGCAGTTTGATCTCCTCCTCGGAGACTCCCGGACGACCCTGCCCCGGCTTGACGCCGAGCATGCGGGCGACCACGTCCGTGGATCGTGCGAGGAACCACGAGACCGGCGTCACGAAGGTGGCTATCATGTCTATAGGCCGTGCGACGGCTTTTGCGACGGCTTCCGCCCTCTGCAGGCCCAGGCGCTTGGGAGCGAGCTCACCAAACACGAGCGTCACGTATGCGATCACGAGCGTGACTATGAACACCGAAGCCCCAGAGGCCACGCCGGACAACCAAGGATTGCCGAGGGACTCGAGCCAGACCTGCAACGGCTTGGCGAGAGACACCGCCGCCGTGGCCGAAGCCATGAAGCCGACAAGTGTGATGCCGATCTGTATCGATGCCAGCAGACGTGAGGGGTCTTCGGTAAGCGCAACGGCGGCCTTCGCGCCCGCAGAACCCTGCGCGGCCGCGTGCTTCAGTGCCGCGCGCCGCGCGGAGATAAGCGCTATCTCGGCGGCTGCGAAGTATCCATTGATCGCCACGAGCGCCAAAACGACCAGAATCTCGAACAAGTAATCACCCATACGCATAGGGTACAGCAGGCGGGCGCATGGGGGTACGAATCGACCTCATGCTTTCAGCTACACTCTGGAAGAACACGGAAACTCCAGCGTTTGCCCCAAGAAGCCGATTATCAGAGAATCGGGGCGCGTACTATATGCTCACCCGCCTGTTATGGAGTCCACAGTGCCGGATGTGAACGACCGCCAGGAGCTCGAGGCCGTAGTCCGCGGAATAGCTTCCGCCGGCAAGGCCTTGAAGTTATACCCGCCGACCAGCCCTATTCCTCGGCAGTCGGTCGATTCGGCGACCGCGGCGCTCTCAGCTTTTCTCGGGACGCATCCCGTTCTTTCCTTGTCCGTGGCTCGCCAGGGATTCGGTTGGTGCGGGCAGGAGCTGGGCATCGGCATGGTCGGCGTCTCGGACCTCGCGGATGCTTTGCGGGATCACGGAGTGGCCGAGGTCGATTTCTTGCCGGGGGCCTCGGCCACTGATCTCATGTCCTTCCTCGACATGGTCTCCAAGGACCCCAAAACTGTTCGTGAAGCCGGGGGGTTCGCGGCGTTGCTTTCCGCGGCCGGCATCGAGAGCGTGCGGGCAGTGGATGTGGCGCTCACGGTTCTGGACCTGAGCGCGCTCCCGGAAGATGGAGTCGATGACGCATTTCTGCAGGAGTTGGCCACCGACGCCGAGAAGCTGGCCGCATGGATGGCAGCTGCGACTGCGGGCGACCCCCGCGTGTTCGGCGAGGGCCTGATCGAGATCGCAAACAGCGCCGGCGCGGACGGTATGGCGCGAATGCTCGAGGCCCTGGCGACAGCGTTCATGAGGCAGACCTCAGACAGCCGCGACGTACTGCTCGGGCTGTCTTTCTCAGAAGGTCCACTTCGCGAGATCACCGGCGGCATGTTCGGGAATCTAGCCGACACCCAGCTCGCCGAGTCTTTGGCCGACGGCCTGTTCGGCGCCAACATGCTCTCGCTATCGAACGCCTTGACCGGGCTGCCATTGGAGTCACGGCTAGCCGAGGTCAAGGCCCAGGTACAGGCCATGCTCAAGGACGGAGGGCACGCCGACAAGGAGCTTACCTTCCTCGAGCACATGGTGGAGGTCCGGCGTCAGCCCGATCCCGAGATCGCGCTCATCGATACTGAACCTCTGTACCGGAAGGTGGCGCTGGCATCGGCCATACCTGCCGAGGAAGTGGCCAGACTTCGAGCCGAAACCACAGGAGCGCGAAGCGCGGCCGATCGCGCAGGAGTGTCCACCATGCTCGCACTGCTCGATCAGCAGAAGGACTTCGATCTTTACTGCCGAGGACTCAACGGCTTGGCTGCCATGGTGCCGCGGCTCATCCAAGACGGCGAGATCGACATCGCCCAAAGGGTGCTCAACGAGCTGACCACGCGCGAAGCTCGAGCCATCCAGCCTTGGCCGGAGCTGACCGACCAACTCCGCGCCGCAATCACGACGGCCGTATCGCAACAGGCCATGGCAGCGCTACTTCGAGCAGTGACCTCCGATCCGACCACCCTCACAGCGGCTCGTGAGATCGCACGAGTCGCCGGTGATGCAGCAGGACCGGCGATCATCGCCGAGGCCATCACGAACCAAGGCGAGGGCCTCAAGGCCGCCGAGGATATCCTCGGCCGGAGAGTGATCGACCTCCTGGCTGCCCAACTCCCACACGCACAGTGGTTCCAGATCGCTCCGGTGGTCGCGCGTCTCGTGTCTGAGACCGACCCACGAGCGCAGCAGGCGATCATGGCGACGGCCCAGCGCACTGACGAACAATCACGACGTGAAGTCGCCGCGGGCCTTGCGCAGGGGACCTCACCGTGGTCCGCGCGCCTCCTCGCCGAGATGACCTCCGACTCGAGCACTGAAGTTGCAATCGCCGCCGTCAGAGCGTTGGGAAAGGCGACTGTGCCGGGCGCGGCCGGGCACTTGGCCCTGCGTTTGGAGAAGCTCGACGTCGACAACAAGGACTTCCTGCTTTGCAGAGAGATGATCGAGGCGCTCGCGCGCACCACTGACCCGGATGCGGACCGCGTGCTCGAGCGGCTCGCTGGTCGCAAGACCATCATCAAGCGCGGTCACTTCGCCGAGGTGCAGGATCTGGCACGCCAGGCGGTCAGCGCCAGGCTCAGCCGAGGCGGTGTCCGATGAGCGCGATCCACGTCGTGTCTACTCTGGCTGCCAGTCGCAAGGCTTCCCAGCTGTATCCACCGCAGCATCCCGCCTTCGTCGAGGCCATGGAAGGACTGGCGGCCGCTGTTGAAGAAAGTTGCTCGGGCAACAGCGCCGGCGCGTTCACTCTCAACGTGCATCAAGGGCGCCTGTATCACGAGAGCGTCGTGTTGCCTGATGAGACGCCCGGCGTAGCCGCGATAGCAGAGGCTTTCGAGGCACGCCGGATCGAGAGCCTGACCCTCCAATCCGGACTCACCACCTCCGACATCGCGGGCCTGGTCGAGGTCTTGGGATTGCGACCGTCACCTGCACTGGACGTCGAAGCGGAACTTGCCGCGCGCGGGGTCACCGGAGTCACGCTCTCAGTGATCATCGATGAGGATGACGCCGAGCGCGAAGAGCGCGACCGTATCCGCGAACAGGACCGCGCGCTGTACCACCGCCTCACTTCGACCTTGCGCACGATGTCCACGCAAGTGATCTCAGGTGACTACCACCAGCTTGCGGCGGCAGATTCGCTGGTCGGCACTGTCGTGAGCCGCCTGATGCAAGACCAGGCGGCCGTCCTCGGGCTCGCCACCTTGCGCAGCACGAGCGACGCCGAGGCCTTTCACGCAGTCAACGTGATGATCTACTCGCTCACGCTCGGCGCCGAGCTGGGCCTGCCC
>JAHIQC010000062.1 GCA_018902765.1 Actinomycetota bacterium
CAGCGGGTGATGATCGCCATGGCGCTCGCGTGCGATCCGGATATCCTGATCGCCGATGAGCCCACCACCGCCCTGGACGTGACTATCCAGGCGCAGATCCTCGAACTCATGCAGAAGCTGCAGAAGCAGACGAACTCCGCAATCATCATGATCACCCATGACCTGGGTGTCGTAGCAGATATCGCAGACAGGGTGCTCGTGATGTATGCCGGACGTCCGGTGGAGTATGGGACCGCCGACGAGGTGTTCTACCGACCACTGCATCCGTATGCATGGGGACTTATGGATTCCATCCCTCGACACGACATCACCAGCAAAAGCCAGCTGTGTCCCATCAAGGGCCAGCCACCGAGCCTCATCGATGTGCCTCCCGGCTGCGCTTTCAGCCCACGCTGTCCCTACGCCAAGGACATCTGCCATGCCGAGGAGCCGGTGTTTCGACTGATAGAGGGTGAGCACGGAGCTGCGTGCCACTTCTCCGGAGAGCCGGGCTTCGTGCGCGGCGACATGAAATGTGCGGGGGTGAGCGACTGATGGCTAAGCTTCTCGAAGTCACTTCACTGACCAAGCATTTTCCGGTGCGCCAAGGCGTGTTCTCTCGTGGCACGGAGTTCGTGAGCGCCGTTGACGACGTTTCGTTCTCGGTCGAGCAGGGCAAGACGCTTGGTTTGGTCGGAGAGTCGGGTTGCGGCAAATCGACCACTGGCCGCTGTGTCATCAGGCTCACGGAGCCAACTTCGGGCAGCGTGAAGTTCGAAGGCCGCGAAGTGACGGGCCTTCACGGCTCCGACCTCAAGGCGTTCCGCCGTGAAGCGCAGATCATCTTCCAGGATCCCTATGCGTCATTGAACCCTCGCATGACCATTGGCGAGATCGTCTCGGAGCCGCTGCTGATCCATTCGATCGGCTCCGGATCCGATCGGACGCGCAAGTCCAAGGACCTGCTCGATCTGGTGGGCTTGAATCCCGAACACATCAACCGCTACCCGCACGAGTTTTCTGGCGGTCAGAGGCAGCGCATAGGCATCGCGCGTGCCTTGGCTCTCGATCCCAAGCTCATCGTGTGCGATGAGCCGGTTTCCGCTCTCGACGTCTCGATCCAAGCGCAGGTTCTCAATCTGCTCGATCGGCTTCAGGACGAGCTGAATCTGACTTACCTGTTCATCGCCCACGACCTGTCGGTAGTGCAGCACATCTCCGATGAGGTCGCAGTCATGTATCTGGGCAAGATCGTCGAGGTCGGTGATTGGCGCGAGCTGTACGCTGCGCCCCACCACCCGTACACCCAGTCTCTGCTGTCAGCGGTTCCGGTGCCCGATCCCGACGTTCAGCACTCCAGGGATCGGATCATTCTTCCCGGAGACCCGCCCAGCCCGATCTCACCTCCGAGTGGCTGCAGGTTCCACACGCGCTGCCCGATCGCCAAGGACATCTGTTCGAGGACCGAGCCCCCGCTTCTGCAGGTATCGCCGGGCCATATGGCCGCATGTCACTTCGCTAAGCCGTGTCCGATCGAGCTTGCCGGCGGGTGTGTGACGCCAGATGTAGACACGCAGGTCGAAGGGGTGGCGCAGGCGTAATCGTCTTGCTATACTCGCGTACGCTGTCCCTACCCGGACGGTGAATGTCCGAGTGGCGGAACGGCAGACGCGCTAGGTTGAGGGCCTAGTGCCCGCAAGGGCGTGGGGGTTCAAATCCCCCCTCGGACACCACGAGTGATCAGCGGCTCTTCCGATTATGGGAGGGCCGCTTTTGTTTTGCCGAGGAGCTGCGCCGATGGCGTCGGGCGATACCTATAGCCCGGTGTAGCGCAGCGCGAGGATGGCGATATCATCCGGCGGGTGGCCATGTGAGTGATGCTGAGCTGCGGCCAGCAGCTCAGTGGCCAGCGCGTTTGGACTGGCGTCGCCCATCGCATCCACCAGCCCGCGCACCCGATCCTCGCCTAGGAACTCCTCGCCGTGCCGGGCGTCCAGCAGGCCGTCGCTGAATGCGACCAATCGCATGCCGGGGTGCAGAACGGTTCGAAACTCCTCGAACTCCATCAGATCGAACACGCCCAAAGGCGGGTTGTGTATGGAGACATCCTCTACGCATCCGCTGGCGTCGCAGATCAGCGGTGCGGGATGGCCCGCGCATACAAGCCGCACTTCACCCGTGCGCACGTCGAGAAGGCCGTAGATGAGGGTCACGAAGCGAGACTCGCCGATCTGGCGTATCAACGCTTGGTTTGTGGCTCGCATCACGCGATCCGGGGAACCCCACTCGTAGGCGAACGCGCGAACAGTACTCTTGGCCAAAGCAGTGACCGCTGCGGCTTCGATGCCCTTTCCTGAGACATCGCCCA
>JAHIQC010000063.1 GCA_018902765.1 Actinomycetota bacterium
CACGCACCTGATCTCGCTTGTCCCGCACCTGATGGCCGACCTTGAGCCCGGCGTCCCACAGCGGATAGAGTAGCGCCTCCACGAAGGGCTTGAAGCTCTCGGGGGGAGCGTCGCCAACGATCAACAGATCGAGATCCGATGCAGGCAGAAGCGCTCCGGAGCCATAGCCGCCCAAAGCGATGAGAACCCAGCGAGTCTTGTGGCTGATGAGGTGGGATGAGTCCTGCGCAAGAGCGCACAGTGCCTCGTCAGTCATAAGCGCGAGACGCCGCGCCGAGTCGATGCTCGGCGCGGCCGTCTCGAGAAACGCCTCTCGCTTTGAGAGGTATCGATCCATGGGTTAAAGCGCCTCGGGCCCACGCTCGCCCGTGCGGATGCGCACGGCGCCTTCACAGTCGTACGTGAAGACTTTGCCGTCACCGATCTTGCCTGTGCGTGCGGCTTCAATGATCGCATCCTCGACGGTCCCGACCAGATCGTCGTTCACGATGATCTCGATCTTGACCTTGGGTCGAAAGTCCACGGTGTACTCTGCGCCTCGATAGACCTCGGTGTGGCCTTTCTGGCGGCCGTAGCCCTTGACCTCGTATGCGGTGAGACCCGCGACCCCGATGGCGTTGAGGGCCTCTTTGACGTCCTCAAGCTTGTGGGGCTTGATGATCGCTTCGATCTTCTTCATTCTCTGCCTCCGTCTGGATAGCGCGGTTACTCAGCGTCGCGCCGGACTTCTTCTGACATAGTCTATGCAATGGTCTCGGTCATGACGAAGTCAGGATATGCACGGTTTCCGTGCTCGCCGATGTCGAGGCCCTCCATCTCTTCTTCCTCGGAGACGCGCACGCCAATCGTGAGTTTGATTGCGTACCAGATTGCTAGCGAGGCCGCGAACACCGCGGCACCCACAGCTGCGATTCCGATGAGCTGGTTCATGAGCAAGCCCGCGCCGCCGCCGAACAGCAAGCCGTCGCCAGTCGTGCCAGGCATGAACTTGTCCTGCGCGAACAGGCCGACAGCCAGCGTGCCGAAGATGCCGCCCATGCCATGGACGGCGATCGCGCCGACCGGATCGTCGAGCTTGAACTTGTCTAGGGCCAGAACGCCGTAGACCACCATGGCTCCTGCGATGGCGCCGATGATAAGCGAGCTCTCGACGCTCACGAATGCGCAGGAAGCGGTGATGCCCACGAGTCCCGCGAGAGCGCCGTTGATGGTCATTCCGATATCAGGCTTGCCGAGGAGCCACCATGCGATAGCGGTCGCGGCAAGTGCACCCGCAGCAGCCGCGACATTGGTCGTCACGATGATGCGGGAGATAGCCTCAGGGTCGGCGGCCATGGTGCTGCCGGGGTTAAACCCGAACCACCCGAACCACAAGATGAGACAACCGGTCATGGCCGAGGTCATGTTGTGTCCGGGAATGGCGCGGACGCTGCCATCTTTTCCGTACTTGCCGATACGGGGTCCGAGCACGAGCACTCCGGCCAGTGCGGCCCACGCACCTACCGAGTGGACGACCGTCGAGCCCGCGAAGTCCCAGAAACCCAGTTGTGCCAGCCAGCCGCCGCCCCAGATCCAGTGTCCGACGATCGGGTAGATGAAAGCCACGAGAATCGCAGAGAACACGATGAACGAGACGTACTTGATCCGCTCGGCCACCGCGCCCGACACGATGGTGGCCGCGGTTCCCGCGAACACCAGCTGGAAGAAGAACTTGGCTAGAAGCGGCACCCCCGTCCAGTTCAGTGCGGAGTAGACGCCCGAGTAGGCTTCACCGACCGCAGGACTGTTGTCTGCCCCGCCGATGAAGAAGAGCCCCTTGAGGCCCATGAATCCGTTACCGTCGCCATACATGAGGCCCCAGCCGACGATGAGAAACGCCAAGGTTGCCACGGCGAACACAACGAAGTTCTTCGAGATGATGTTCACCGTGTTCTTCGCTCGAGCAAAACCGGACTCCACCAATGCGAATCCCAGGTTCATGAAGAACACGAGCATGGCCGCGACCAGCACCCACACTGTGTCCAACGCGATCTTCCAGTCCACGCGATTCCTCCCGTTCTGTTTCCGGCGCGCACCTGCGCTCCGAATCTTTGGCAGCTCCCGTCTTCCGCTCTGTAGCGGCGTCGACGCCAGGCGCTGCAATCTGCCTAAAACCAACAGTGGGGGAGGTGTGTTTCGAGTTCGTTACGACCGCGTGAACAGTTCAGAGGTGCGTGGGCGCAGTAGTGTCTGTCGCGGAACCGAAACGTGCCGGAGACGAGAAAAGGGGCCGGCACGTGAGTGCGCAGCCCCTCAGGTACTCATGATCAGAGGGCTTCGGGGCCGCGTTCGCCCGTGCGAACCCTGACCGCCCTTTCGCATTCGTACGTGAACACCTTCCCGTCGCCGATCTTTCCGGTCCAAGCCGCCTTTACTATCGCCGCTTCGACTGCCTCGGCCTGCTCGTCGGCCACGACGAGTTCTATCTTGACCTTGGGCCTGAAGTCCACCGTGTACTCAGCGCCCCGGTATATCTCGGTATGCCCCTTCTGGCGCCCGAAACCCTTGACCTCATACGCGGTCAGGCCGGCGGTGCCGATTGCGCTGAGAGCATCTTTCACTTCCTCGAGCTTGTGCGGCTTGATGACAGCTTCGATCTTCTTCATCACTGACTCCTGACCGGTCTATGGTTGATTCGTCACCTGCGCCTAGAGCACGTAACCTGCCTCAGCGTGCTCGGATTGATCGAGGCCGAGATCCTCACTCTCTTCGCTTGGGC
>JAHIQC010000064.1 GCA_018902765.1 Actinomycetota bacterium
GAACCGCTCCTCTCCGGGCTGCCCAGACACTCCACCAGCCCGGACCGCTCGTAGAACGAAGCGATCCGCGAGCCCAGATAGGCCGGGAAGCCTTCCTCGCCGGGCATCTCTTCGAGACGACCGGAAATCTCTCGCATGGCCTCGGCCCAGCGACTCGTGGAGTCAGCCTGCAGCACGACGTTGAAGCCCATGTCGCGGAAGTACTCGGCCATCGTGATGCCGGTGTAGACGCTTGCTTCACGGGCGGCGACCGGCATGTTCGAGGTGTTCGCTACCAAAACCGTACGCTTCATGAGCGGCTCGCCGGAGTAGGGGTCCACCAGTTCGGGGAACTCCATGAGCACGTCGGTCATCTCATTGCCGCGCTCACCGCAGCCGATGAAGATGACGACCTCTGCGTTACTCCATTTGGCTATCTGGTGCTGGGTGACGGTCTTGCCGGCGCCGAACGGTCCCGGGATACACGCCACGCCGCCCTTCATGAGCGGGAAGAACGTATCGATCACGCGTGTACCGGTCACGAGCGGCTCATCGACCGGAAGCTTGCGCAGGTAGGGGCGCGGAATCCGGACCGGCCACGTCTGCATCATGATCAGATCGACCTTGGTGCCGTCTTCGGTGACGACGCTGCCGACGGGCTGGTCGACCGTATACGTGCCGCTCTCGATGTGCCCGATCTGGCCACTGACGCCGATCGGCACCATGATCCGGTGCGTGATGACCTCGTTCTCCTGAACGATGCCGATGACATCGCCCTGGGTGACCGCGTCGCCTGCCTTGGCCGTCGCGTGGAACAGCCACTGCTTCTCACGCGAGAGGCCGGGGGCGTCGATGCCGCGAGCCAAGAAAGCGCCCGCCTTCGCCTCGAGCTCGTCCAGTGGTCGCTGTACGCCGTCATACACGGCGCCCAGCATGCCCGGCCCGAGCTCCACGGACAGCGGAGCGCCGGTGGACAACACCGGGTCACCGGGTCCGATACCCTCGGTCTCCTCGTAGACCTGGATCGAGCAGCGCTTCCCGCGCATCTCGATGATTTCGCCCATGAGTCCATCTTTGCCGACACGGACCAGGTCATACATCCTGGACAGCGTCAGGCCCTCTGCGACAACGAGGGGACCGGCGACCTTGACGATTCTACCCTGCTCCATCTAAGCGTCCTCTTCCCGGATGAACACCGTGGTGCCGAGCGCTCTTTCGATCGCCCGGTCGAGCTTTTCTTGACCAACTCCCCCGGCGCTGCCTGCGCCCGGGATGACGGTGACGGCAGGGATCGCTGAATCCACGATCTCTGCCGCGAGATCTCCTAGTGCCGCGAACACCGGCTCCGTCGCCAGCACGATCGCATAGCGACCGCCCGCGAGCTCGTCCCACAACTCGCGTGCCTGCAGCGGGTCCTCGACCGGGAACACCGCAAAGCCCAGCGGGCGAAAGCCCGATACGCTGGTCGAGTCACCCACGACCGCTATCTGTGTGGGTTCGGGCATCAGGCCACATCCCTCAGACGGCTTCGAAGCACATCTGTGCTCACGCCGGCAAGCTTGCCCACCAGAAGCGTCCTCACTGCTCGTGCCTCGGCCTCACGCGCCAAGACGTACGCGAGCACAGGCTCGGGGCCGATCGCCACCATGCGCGCCACGTGGAGCCTGCGCGTGACGACGGAATCCATGGCCACGTCGAAACGCGCCGGATCGATGAGCGCTTCGGGATCGAGTCCTCGGAATACACCGAGAGCGGTGAGTCGATTGCCGGCATCTGCCAACGGAAGTTTGTAGAGCGCCGCGTACTCCGCCGGCGTCACGCTGCCGCCTGGCGCGAACCATCTGGCGGCCGAGGCCGCTGGCAAGTCGCGGATACGTGCACGGACAAACGCGCGGGCATTGCGGATATCGATGCCCAGGCGCGCCAGTTCGGCAAGAAAGCCGCTGCCGGAGCCCTGCGCGATGGACAGCAGCTCGGCTTGCAGTTGGCGGTCGACCACCGCGTCGATCTCTCCGATCACGATGGAGCCGTCCTCGCCGGTGAGCGCCTCGCGCAACTTGGCCTCGATTGCAGCCAGAGAGCGCGGAAGGCCCGCCGAGGGGCCTGCAAACACCTCTGCGGGAACCGAACCCAGCGGGCCGATGAACTCGGCTGCCGGGATTCCGAGCGCCTCTGCCTTGAATCGGCCCCGAAGGTTCTCGTAGTCGTGCAGCGTCCTGAAGTAACTCACGATCCCGACCGGAAGGTTCGCCGTTTCGAGGAAGTCCTGATAGAGCGCGGACAGTCCGGCGTCCAAGGCATGCTCGACGTCGTTGGCCGTAAGCGCACCTTCGAGGCTGCCTCCGTACACGGTCTCGGACAAGATGCGCCGCTGCTCGGCGAAGTCAGAAGCGTCGAGCAGCCGCTCAAAGTACGACCGCTTGAGCAGCTTGGTCTCAAGCACGCGAACACGCCCCACGGCATATCCGTAGCGGAGCGGGTCGTATATCGGGCGTACTCGCGACATGGTGTTACTCGTCACCCCCGAAGAGCTTCTCGGCGACGAGAGCCTCTAGTTCGGAGCGGTTCGCATCGACCATCGCCCGGGCAGATACCTCGGCGCGAACGCGATCGCCTTGCACGAGGATGCCGCGAGCAATATCGACAGCGGGATCGCCCACGGTCGCCGCAAGGCCGACCGCAGACAGTGCTGACTGAAGCGTGCCGGCAAGACGAGCCGCATCGGCGCTTGCCGGGCGAATGATCTCGCCACCGCGTGCGACCTTGAGAGCGCCAGTCGCGAGTACTTTGGCATAGAGCGCGTCATCGAGGGCCTCGATGCTCGCGACAGCTTGGTCGAGCGCGCGGCGGATGAGCACCCGCTTCTCTGCCAGGACACGGTCGCGGCCACGCAGACGCGCTGCAGCCACCAAGGTGCGAGCATCCTGCTCGGACTGGTGTGCGGACTTGGCCAACAAAGCCACCTTGTCGGCCTCGGCTTCAGCCGTCACCGATCCGCGTTGCGTTGCCGACTGCTCTTCGGCAGCGGCGAGCAACTCAGATGCCTCTGAGTCTGCGTCGCGATCGATACGCTGGATGATGTCAGAGAGTGCCACAGCGCTAACCCGTGACGTACAGCAGCATCAGGATGGTCACCACGAGCGAGAAGACGGCGTAGGTCTCGACAAGCGCCGGGAAGATCAGCGCCTTACCAGCGTCCTCGTCGCGACGAGCGACCATGCCGGCTGCACCGACGGCCGTGAGTCCCTGATAGATGCCTGACACCAGGCACAGGAACGTGACCGGCAGACAGGCGTAGAACACGCGCAGGCCCTCCGCGGCGGTCAGATCAGCGGTGCCAGCGAAGATGCCCGTGAACACGAACACGAGGATCATCGTGACCAGGCCGTAGATGCCCTGCGTGCCTGGCATGGCCGCCAGCGGCAGAAGCTTGCCGAACTTCTCTGAGTCCTCGGAAACGATGCCGGCTGCGGTGTTCGCGATCGACGTGATGCCGATCGAAGAACCGATGCCTCCACCGATAGCGGCGAAAGCCGCTCCGAGGTATGCCCAGTCCAAACCGGTCATGCCTAAAATGGTCTCCTTCACGAGCGTGTGCCTCCTTCCTGCTCCCCCGCGGTACGCGGGCGAAGCACCAACTGCTTTGAACGGGGGGCGAACGGCGCGAAAGATATGCCGCCGCCTTCGTAGAACTTGCCGAAGAACTCGACGAACTGCAGGCGAGTCGGATGTACGAACGCGCCAAGCAGGTTGATCACGACGTTGAACGTATGGCCGACCACGAAGATCGTGACGGCGATGAGCCAACCGACATACGGGATGCCGCCCGAAAGCTCGGTGAGGCGGTTCATCGCATCGCCCACATAGAGGCTCGCGAGTCCCAGTGCAGCCAATCGAGTGTAAGACAAGAAATCGGACCCGTATCCAATCATTCCATACAGGCCGAGGAAACCCTTGAGTGGAACGAGCGCGAGATGCCATGCGGGCACGCGGCGTGCAAGGACATCGATGATGCCGCCCTGCAGAAGCACGAGCTGCGCGGCGCCGAAACCAAGGAGCGGCATCGCGAGCCCCGAGTCGATAACTCCGGCGACGGCGAGCACCATGCCGACAAGGCACACAACGAACATGAGCGAGCTGCCCGGGCTCGTGATAGCGCCCTCGCGATCACCTGAACGCCACAGGGCGATGAACGCGAGCCCCACGCCGACACTCACGTGCACGACACCGATCGCGACGCACACGCCCAGAAGCAGCATGAGCTCGGATGCCGGATCGATCATCGGCTTGTACAGCAGGAACGACGGTAGTTTCTCTACCGACAGCGCCAGGTAGCTGCGTGTCAGCGCGCCCCAAATGATGGAGGCGACTCCACCCAAGATGAGCAGGTCCATGAACTTCTGGACGCCGGGGCCCACATCCAGACGCGTCTTGATGAGCCAGGCTCCGACCAGAAGCATCACACCGTAGCCCACGTCCCCGAGGCACATCCCAAAGAACAAGAAGAAGAACGGGGCGATCACGGGAGTCGGATCGAAGGCAAAGTACTTGGGGCGACCATAGAGATCAGTGAGTACCTCAAACGGGCGCACCCAGCGGTTGTTGATGAGCTCCACGGGCGGGTGGTCCTCCGCGTCAGGCACAGCGAAATCCAGATCCAGATCGGTGCCGATGGGCGCAAGTGCGGCGACAAGCTCGTTACGACGCCGTTCGGGGACCCAGCCGGTGACGCTGAAAGCACGTTCGGTGGCCGCGAAGCTGGAGCGCACCTCGACGGCATCAAGTCCCGTGAGAAGCGCCTGCACAAGCGCGACGGCTTTCGGATACTCGGAGGCGAGCTCGCTGGCGCGTGCAATCGCCTCGGACTGCTCGGCGTCGAGCTCCACGAGCTTTGCGCGAACGGTCGCCAGTTCCTCGGCGGGGTAATCGGCAAGTCCGGGGAACGTGACCTCGACAAAGTCGTGCAGCGCGAGGGTCGCCTTCACAAACGCCGTGCTCTCGCAATGAGCCATGACGACCCATGCCTCGCGATCGCCGGCCTTGCCCACCTCCGCGACCGTGACCTCGGAGACGGCGTCGCGCAGCGCCTGGCGCACGACCGCCGATGCGTTGGCCGGGACTGTGCCCGTAGCCATCGAGACGTGCGCGGTGCCCTTCCACTGCGAAATCTGCAGGTGCAATTCGGTCCAGGGGAGCAACTCGAGCTCCAGCTGGCGCTGACGTACACGCTCGCGATCAATCGAGCCCAGCCGGCCCGAGATGGCATCGCACTCGTCATAAAGGGCCTGAAACTCGTCATCGGCGACAAGCGCCTCGAACTCGTCGACGGAAAGATGGATCTTCTCCGCGACAAAGGTTCCGAATGCCACATCGGCCTCATGGAA
>JAHIQC010000065.1 GCA_018902765.1 Actinomycetota bacterium
CCTGCGGGTTTCGTTTTCGGTAAGCGATAGCATAGCGCTTGCGCCCATTCTTCCCTCAAAGCCGTTGTGAGGGGAGATGCGATGCAAGAGGAGAGTCTCGGGCGCAGGGGAGAGGCGGCAGCCGCCGCATATCTCGAGCGCGTCGGCATGACAGTGGTTGAGCGAAACTGGCGCTGCAGGTTCGGTGAACTGGATATTGTGGCACTCGACGAGACCACGCTGGTCTTGGTCGAGGTCAAGACCCGGAAGTCAACTGCGAAAGGGAGCCCCGAAGAGGCGGTCTCCGAGACCAAGCAACGGAAACTTCTGCGTCTGGCTGAGGCCTACATCGCTCACGCGAAGATTTCGCCCACGGAGATCCGGTTTGACGTCATCGCAGTCCAACCCATCTCCGAGGACAGGGCTTTGCTCCGGCATCATCGTGCGGCGTTTTCGGCATGAGCTTGCCCTCAGGTCACGCTTCAGTGGCTACGGGAACTCTCGTCGGAACCAGAGCTATTCCTGTGGAAGTCCAGGTCGATGTCGGTTCGGGTCTCCCGTCGTTCAGCATCGTCGGACTGGGCGATACCGCCGTTCTGGAGGCCCGAGAGCGTGTGCGGTCGGCGATTCGAGCCCGGGGCTTCGAGTTCCCCAACGCCAGGGTGGTGGTGAACTTGGCGCCGGCACCCTTGCGCAAGCACGGAACCGGGTTCGACTTGCCGATAGCGATCGGGATTCTGGTGGCGACTAAGCAGGTGCCCGCACAGCTGATCGCTCAATCGGCCCTGGTCGGAGAGTTGTCACTGACCGGCGAGGTCGGCACGATTCCCGGGATGCTGGCGCATGCACTCGGCGCACGAGATGCTGGGCTCGAGCTCATCACAGCGCGGATAGGCATCGGGCAGTTACGCGTGGTCCCGGATCTTACGGCGCGCGGTATCGGCGACCTGAGGCAGATCCTGGCGGTCGAGCAAGACTGTCCCCCCGTTGGAGTGGCCACCCGAGTTTCGCGAATCCCGATTCCCGATCTAGCGGAAGTCGTCGGCCACGAGTCTGCGAAGCGTGCGCTGGAGATATCAGCCGCTGGCGGACACAACTTGCTGATGGTCGGACCGCCAGGATCAGGCAAGACGATGTTGGCCAGACGGCTCGGGCCGCTGCTGCCACCCTTGGACGCAGATGAGCGTCTGGATGCGGCTCTCGTTCACTCTGTTGCGGGCCTCGATGAGTCCGATGTGCTGGCAGGCGTGAGGCCGTTTCGCGCACCTCACCACTCCGCATCCATCGCCGGACTTGTTGGCGGCGGCGTTCCGCCCCGTCCCGGAGAGGTCAGCCTCGCACACACAGGTGTGCTCTTTCTAGACGAGATGCCGGAGTTCGGTCCATCGACGCTTCAGGCTCTGAGGCAGCCATTGGAGGATGGAAATGTGGTTCTCGTACGCGCTGAGGGGCGAATACGCTATCCGGCTCAGTTCGCCCTCGTGGGCGCCGCCAACCCGTGCCCCTGCGGCTTTGACGGGGATCCCGTGCGGCGATGCACATGCGGAGAAGCCGTGGTTTCGCGCTATCGTGCGCGCATAGGTGGTCCATTGCACGACCGCATCGATATTCATCTGCGAGTCGACCGCATCGACCCGGACCGGTTGGTTCGAGGTGAGGTGGGGGAGTCGACCGAAGCTGTCAGACAGCGTGTACTCGAGGCACGCCAACGAGCGTTCGCACGGGATTGTTCCGTAGCCGCCCGACTTTCGGGTGGCGCGCTGGTTTCCGCATGCAGGCTGACTGCGGGAGCATCGAGGACCCTCAGCGACTCGGCACGCATGCACCATCTGTCAGGTAGAGGCGTCACTCGTGTGATGCGGGTGAGTCGCACGATTGCAGATCTTGCGGCATCCGATAGGGTCGACCGCGTTCATATCCTGCAGGCGATGTCACTCAGGCAAATGAGCGCCTGATGAAACTCGCCGCAGATGCAACACGCAGTCTCGGAGCCAGACGCTGGGAGCTGGCGCTGGACGATTCCGGCTATCCGGATTCGTTGGCACTGATCGCAGATCCGCCCAAGCGGCTCTATGGTATGGGCAACCCGGAGCTGTTAAGGCCAGGTCTTGCGGTCATCGGGGCGCGCAAGTCCACTCCGTACGGTCGTGCA
>JAHIQC010000066.1 GCA_018902765.1 Actinomycetota bacterium
GTCATGCTCTCCACCTTGAGCCTCGACGCTTTCATCACCCCCACCTCCCGAGGAGCGGTTTCCTACGCCCCGTCGCTCATCGAGCTCGTGCAGCAACGAGCGCAGAAGGTCGACTCATTGCGCGATCAAGTAGGCGCGCTGACGCGTGATTTGGCGAGGTACTATCAGGCTCCTCAGAGCTTTGCCGCTGCCGGTGCGCTGGACGGCACCTATCGAGTCCTTCACGTCACCGACATGCATCTGGATCCCGTCGGATCACGACTTGCCGAGGAGCTCGCAAACAACTTCGATGCGTCTTTGGTGATCGACACCGGAGACATCAACCACTACGGGTCCGAGGTCGAGGCGGCGGTGGTCGCTTCGCAGATTCCCACGTCGGTGCCGCAGCTGTTCGTGCCCGGAAACCACGATTCGCCTGCAGTGGTGGCCGCGCTCGACGCCCTGCCTCAAGTCACGGTGATCGCCGGACGCTCGGTCGAGGTTGATGGGCTGCGCGTGTTCGGTGTGGCCGACCCCTCCTCGGCAAGTAGTGGTTTGGAGCCTGATCCGGGGTTGTTGCGGACCGATGCACGGGCCGCAGCGGATTCACTGGCTGCTGGGGTCGCCTCGGGGGAGGCGACGCCTGCGATAATCGCCATCCATAATCCGGCGATGCGTGAGCCGTTCTTGGGGATGGCAGCGCTCATCCTTGCCGGGCACACGCACACTCCGGTGCTCGAGATGCGTGGCGGGACGTGGTACCTGAACAGTGGCACCACGGGAGGCATCCACTTTTCCAAGATGCGCGCCGATCCGCACATCCCGCATTCGGCTTCGATCCTCTACTACTCGGCAAAGCTGCCGCGCCGCCTGATCGCCATCGACCAGATCGAGGTGTACGGCCTAGCGGGCCAGTCATCGGTTCGGCGCACGGTGATCGAGGAGTCGCTCGTGCCGCAGTGACCGCTTTGGTGCACGAACACCGTGATGCGTGCTCGGCGGTGAAGTATGATGGCAAAAAGCGGCGCGGGAGGGCCCGTGCCATGGGAGCGTACTCCACGGAGGATCGATGCCTGAGGCCATCCAGTACGTCCGGGAACTCGCAGACCGAATAGGTCCGCGACCGGCAACGACCGACGCCGAGGCCGAAGCGGCCGACTATATCCAAGACGTGTTCACCGCTCGCGGGTTGGAAGTCGAACGCCAGGAGTTCGTGTGCCCGCGCACCTATTCATGGTCATACGTGCTCTACCACGTGCTCACGCTCGGAGCGGTCGGCAGTGTGTTTTGGCCTATCATGCGCTGGCCGGCCTTCGCCATCGCGGCTCTTTCGGCGTTTCTCATGTGGACCGATCTGGACACGCGCTTCGGCCTGTCGAACATCATGCCCAAGGGGCCCAGCCAGAACATCATCGCTCGCCGGATCCCCAAGACCCGTCGCAACGAACGCGCAACGCGCATCGTGGTTGTCGCGCACTATGACTCGGCCCGCTCGTCGATCGCGTTCTCGCCTGGGATGGTCAAGAACTTCGCACTCACGTTCGGTTTCATGAAATGGTGCACGTTCCTGGCGCCCGTCGTGTTGCTGGCCAACGCCCTACCGATGGCGCGCAGGGCCGATCCCTACGTCTGGTACGGCGCCATCGCCATCGTGGCGTATCTGGTGATACCGCTTCTCATCAATATCCACCGAGAGCTGTTCATGCAGCACGTGGACGGAGCCAACGACAACGCATCCGGTGTCGCTGCGATGCTCGGCGTCATGGAAGCTGTTGTACCGGAGCCGGAGGGTGGCATCCTGATGGCCACGCAGCCGATCCGTGGCTTCACCGACGCGTTCGAACCGGTCGCGAGTCACCAGCCCGCTTCGCTCCCAGACGATTTCCGGTGGGCGGACACCTCCTCATCGCCCAGGCAAGGCAGACTCGATCTGGACACGGTCGATTTCGAACCGGTTGGCGGCGCTCGCGTGGTGGAGAAGACGGCCGCTCAGCACTCGTGGGGCGAGGTCGACACCGACTTTGACAACGACGGAGTACCGGACCGCATGGAAGGCCCGGACTCAGCCGGACTCGGTTTCGCACCCGTGGTGGCCGACGATGACGATGCCGCCGCGCTCATGCCAGACGAGGACCCGCGACCGCGACGCAGCGCTCCTGCGGCCGAGAAGCCCAAGCGCGGCCTGTTCGGTCGCGGCAAGTCCAAGCCAGCCCCCGAGGCCAAACCCAAGCGCGGCGAAGGCGTCAGCAACTGGCTTGGCGTGGGCACTGACTTCGATGCCCGTCATGAGGGCCGCAAGATCGGCTCGTGGGATGGCTTCGAGGGCGAAGAGGAAGAGGGCTGGGGCGACAAAGGCGGCGCGGCCGGCGGAGATTTCCTCGGCGATCCGGATTTTGCGGCCGACGAGGCCTCGCGGATTCGTCGGCGCGTGACCGAGCATGTGGATCGCAGCCTGGCGGAAAAGGAAGTCTGGTTCGTGGCCACCGGCGCCGAAGAGGTTGGCACCTACGGCATGCAGGCGTTTCTGAAGGAGTACGCCGAGGAGCTCAAGGGCGCGCTCATCATCAACATCGACGGTGTCGGCTCGGGCAAGCTGCACTGGATCGTGGCCGAAGGCATGGCCCGCAGCTACAAGAGCACTCCTCGGCTGATGAGCACCGCGAAGCGGGTGGCACGAGAGCTGGAGTTGCCGGTCACGGCCAAGCGCTACAAGGGCCTCTCGACAGATGCGACGCCCGCGCTCGCGCGTGGGTTCAAGGCCATGAGCGTGATGGCGTTCGACATCAACGACCGCATCCCCAACTGGCACTGGAAGACCGACACCGCCGACACCATCGACGAGGCGACACTCGAGCGCGCCGTGGAGTTCGTCACGGGACTCGTGCGGGAGCTGTAGCCGGGCGAGAGAGCGCCGCGCGGCGCCGTGCGAGGCTACCGGTCGGTGGTTTCAGCGTCCGGGATCGGCTCGGGGGCCAGGCGCGTGAAGCGCTTGACCGAGAACGTATCGGCGTAAAACGACAGCAGCGTTCCCAGCACGGTGAACACCGTCGCGACCCAGAACACCGGCAGCAAGAATGTCGAGTTCTGCAGCGCCACGA
>JAHIQC010000067.1 GCA_018902765.1 Actinomycetota bacterium
GCCAACACCACCTCCAGCGCCGACGATCAAAACCGTCTGCCCTGAGTGGATGCCGCCCGCGTCACGCAGGGCCTGCAATGCAGTAAGACCGGACATCGCAACAGCCGCCGCCTGCTCGAACGTGACGTTGGCCGGCTTTGGCACAATCTGCTCCTCGGCAGCAACTGCATACTCTGCGAACGTGCCGACGCCACGGCCAAAGACCTCGTCCCCGACGCGAAAACGTGTCACGTTCTTGCCCACGGCCTCTACGATTCCTGCCAAGTCAGAGCCGCGAACACCGATCTTCGGTCTGCGCAGCCCGAAGGCCAAGCGCACTATGTACGGCACGCCATAGACTCCAGCCCAGTCGGGGGGATTGACCGCGGCTGCTACAACACGCACCAGAACCTCATCGTCGCCGGCTGCGGGTTTAGCGATGTCCTTGAGCTCCATGACGTCCGGAGAGCCGTATTTGCTATGGGTCATCGCCTTCAAGGTGTCCCCCATTCGCGCTAGATGATGCTTGCCAGCGCCTCTAAGACGCGATCGATATCCTCGGCAGAGCTGTATGGTGCAAGGCCCAGACGGATTCCGCCGGCATCGCCCAGTCCCAGCGCGTGCGAAGCTTCGAGCGCGTAGAACGAACTTGCGGGCGCGTTGATATTGAATTCGGCAAGGCGCGCCGTGACCTCGAGTGGCTCCATTCCGTCCACCGTGAAGAGCAGCGTCGGCGTGCGCACCTGCGCCCGTGAATAGAGCGTGACCCGTGAGTGCTCGGCAAGACCGGCCTCGAGCTTGCCGCGCAGTCCGTCCTCGTGTTCGGCTATCGCGGCCATCGCGCTTGCCAGCTGCTCGCGACGCGACAGTGCCGGCTCCGCGATGTTCGCAAGGAACTCCACGGCGGCGGTCGTGCCTGCAAGCAACTCGTACGGCAGCGTTCCAAGCTCGAATCGCTCGGGCACAGTGTTGGTGGACGGAAGCAGCTTCTCAGGGTTCAGCATCTCGAGCAAAGCAGGAGACGCTACCAGTACACCATGGTGTGGCCCGCAGAACTTGTAAGGTGAGCACGTGTAGAAGTCCGCTCCCATATCCGGCACATCGACGAACGCATGCGGCGTGTTGTGAACGCCATCGACGTACAGCAGGGCGCCTCGGGCGTGTACCCGCTCGGCGATCGCCTTGACCGGGGGGCGCGTGCCGATGAGGTTGGAGGCTGCGGTAATGGCGACCAGTCGCGTGCGATCGCTCAACTGCTGCTCGACAGCATCGACGGTAAGTTCAGAGGTAGCGGGGTCGAACTCGGCATATCGCACAATCGCGCCAGCGCGCTTCGCGGCGTACACCCATGGACGAATATTCGCGTCGTGATCGAGCCGCGAGACCACGATCTCGTCGCCCTCGCTCCACGACTCCGCGATGGTACGCGCAAAGTCGAACGTGAGCTGCGTCATGCTCCGCCCGAACACCACGCCACTAGAATCTACACCGAGAAGATCCGCCATGGCTTGGCGCGCGCCGAGAACAATTGCGTCTGTGCGACGCTCGGTCACAGTGATCGTTCCGCGCTGGCAGGTTGACGAGGAAAGACTGTCACGGATTGCCTCGGCTACAACCGCCGGAACGAGCGTGCCACCCGGAGCATCAAAGTGAGCAACGCCTTCACACAGCGCCGGGAACGCATTTCTGATCACATCAACCGGGAACGTCATGTAGTCGCCTCCGGATTCACTGCATCCAGCGCTTGAGCCAGGTCGGCGATGATGTCATCCGGGTGCTCGCCGCCAACGCAGAGCCTCACCAGATTGGGCGCGATGCCTGCAAGCGAACGGCCCTCCGCTCCCTGCTGCTGGTGTGTGGAGATCGCCGGGATCGTGGCGACGGACTTGACTCGGCCAAGATCGGTCGCCCGGAAGATGCGCTGCATCGCGTCGAACATCGTTCGTGCCGCAGGCGCCCCACCTTTGACGCAGAACGACAGGAGATGCCCGTATCGGTTCACCGGGCTGCCGTACTGAGCGTCGTGCTCGCTGTCCACTAGGAACATGTATCGGCTGGCAAGGGCGTGCAAGGGGTGACCGGGCAGGCCGAGATAGTGGACCGTCTCCACCTTCGGGTGAGAGTCGAGGAACTCGGCTACCTGCATGGCGCTGCGGCTGAACAGATCGATCTTGGATCGCAGCGTGCGCAGGTCATTGAGCGCTAGGATGGCACTCATCGGCGAGAGATTCGGACCGTTGTCCCGATTCGGAAGCAGCTTGAGATAGGTGGCGAAGTCAGCCTTCATCTCATCGGAGCCGAAACGACTCACGAGGTCCTTGCGCGAAATGACCGCTCCGACAATGGCGAATCCGGAGGACGCCATCGTCTTGGTCACTGACTGGACAACGATATCCGCTCCGTGTGCAAGCGGCCTGAGCAACGCGGGAGTCGCCACAGTACTGTCAACGATGAGCGGAAGCTCGTTTGAGTGAGCGAGCTGCGCCACCGCGCCGATATCGAAGAACGCCTGACCCGGGTTGGATGGCAGCTCACCGTAGAGAAAGCGGGTGTTGCCGTCGATCTTCGACTCCCACTCCGACAAGTCTGTGGCATCTTGCACCCAGCGGCACTCGACGCCCCGCTCCTTCATCTTGCGTTCGCTGAACTGCTGGAAGGTCCCGCCGTAGACCTGGCAGGTGGAGACGAAATTGATCGGGGCCTCAGGACGCGTCGGATCCACGGCGAGGAAAGGGTCGGTCGCGCTGGCGATGGCTGACATTCCTGAGGAGGTGGTGCAGCTGGAGGTCTCGACATCCAGTCCGTAGCCCTCCAACAACGCTAGGGTCTGCTCGAGGTAGTAGAGGCTGGGGTTGGCTATCCGGGAGTAGGCCCAGCTCGGGACCTGATAGGATAGCGCCGCCTCCATCTGGTCCGAATCACGGTAGCCCTGAGAGGTACTCATGTAGACCGGTTCGATGATCGATCCTTGGTTGTTCTCAATCGCCTCGCGCATGGTGTAGAGACCGTGAACTGAGATCGTGTCGAATCGGCAGGCGCGCATCGCAGCGAGTTCGGCGGCATGCACGCCGGCTGCTTCCTGTGCGGCAGCAATGTAGCGAGCCACGCCTTGAGAATTCACTTCGTCGGTCATGAAATCGCGCCCCCTGATTCGGTAGTTCTTCGCAACGTGGCCCCCTTGAGCGGGCATATAGTGCTTCTATCATGCTACCGCTCCCGGCTCTGTCCACCTAGCGAGAAGCCGTCAGACGGTTGCGCGAACCCTATCCGGCCCTAGGGCGCTGCCGGCGCAAGGACTTCGGACACGCTGTCGCTACGCGTGAACATGGCCTTGCGGTTGAGGACAACAACGACGACTGCGATCAGAGCGAAGATCATCGAATCCCACGGCTGTGCATCTGGCCAGACCGGGTTGTTCAACTGAAAGTGGAAGAACGCGGCCACAAGCAAGCTCCCACGCGCCGAATTGAAAATTTGGGTCAAGACGACTGAGACCGCCATTGTGCCCAAAAGGAATGGGCCGAACGACCAGGCACTTTGGGGCGTTCCGGACAAGAAGAACGCCGGCACATGCCACAAGCCCCACATGGCACCAAGGATGATCGACGCCCAAATCGGCGCGAACTTGCGCTGAAGCAGAGGCAGCGCGACGCCGCGCCAACCGAATTCCTCCATAGGCCCGATTGCCAGAGCAGTCGCAAGCGCAGGCAGCACTCTGTACCAAGGCGTGAACGGAAATGGGTCTGAGATGTGGCCATTGATCGCAGCGCCGAGATAGAAGATGACGGGTATGCCGAGGCCGATGAACGCCCAATCGTGGGCAGGCATTCGCCACAAGGTCAAGCGTCGCAAGAAGCTACCCACGCCACGAATCCCGTAGGACCGCCCCACCAGCGCGAGTCCAGAGAATGCCGGCGCATACACCGCAATGATGAAGAGCGGATTGGTATAGCCGACCGGGCCAAAGATCTGCTCCAGCTGGTCGGGAAACGTGAATGCCAACGCCATCAGTCCCCATGACAAGCCGAACGAACATCCAAAGAAGGCGACGAGAGCCCGGGCCGTCATCGGAGTTGCATGCCGCGCTGTATCGTGGCGCCTTGGTTGTGCCGATTGACCCACTTCCCGGCCCATCCGGTGCCACATACTGTGTTCGATATTCATCTATACAGAACTCCCTTCGATTCCGATTTCGACGCTTCAGCTATGAAGCGCGACATTTGCCCCGAGTGCCGAGAGGAGCTATCCGCGCAGACCAACTGCTGCGCGCATCCCGAATACCGACACCAAGAGAACGACGTCTACGATCAGCGGCAGAACGGCCCACCCGGAAATCCAGATGACCTGCAGTACGACCGAGGAGACTGCCCCTGCCGCGACAAGCCAGAAGAACCAGCCGCTCGGCACGTGCCATCCCCATAAGGAGGCCGCCGCCATGAGGAAGCACACGGCCGCAGTCATTCCGAGAATGGGCGTGAGTGTATTGAGGACGTCGCCCCGCGGGAGAAGCGTCCTCGTGTCAGCGAAGAACGGCCACAGCAGTCCGCCTCCAACCCACCAAGGTGGCGGGGTTTGCCCGGGTGCGGCCGGGACGAGCGCAGTAAGGTTGAGCTGCGCGCCAAGCAAAAGAACGAACATCCAGATTGTCTTGCTCATGTAGATCACTCCTTCGAATTGCGGAAACTCAATACGCAACGAGTTTCCATTGGGCCTGAAAAGGGCCGCGCCTTTGGCGTGGCCGTTGGGACTAGATCACGAATCTACAGATGCGCTCGACCAACTCCTCGTCTCTGTTGTAGGACGGATCGGAGTTCACCAGAACCAAGTACTCCACCACCATAGCAACCACCATCTTCTCGACCAGTGTCGCGTCTCCGGTTCTGAACTCCTCGACGTCCATCCCACCTTGAACCAACTCGCGGAGCAGATCTCCCTGTGCTTTGCGAAACGCGTCTGCGGCGATCTCGTACTCGCTTAGCCACTCGTCCTCTCCGGTCTTCACGATATGCGCTCGCCCCATCTCCAACACCGATAGCACAAAAGCCTCGAGCCTCCCCGCACGAGTGGGTATCGCGGCCAGCGAACGTGCAAGCGTCCTCTTCTCTTGCTGCGCCTGGCGCGCCACTATGTGCGAATAGATGTCGCGCTTTCCATCGAAGTGCGTGTAGATCGTCTTCTTGGAAATCCGCAGCTCGCGAGCAACCGCGTCCAGCGTTGTGCCGCTGTACCCTTCGCTGTTGACGTGCCGCTCGAACGTCTCTGCTATCTGTTCACGCGTCGCACTCATTCGATCCGCCTATCCACGTGGAAACTCGGTGTGACTGCAGTTTCCTATACGGAAACTCAGTTGTCAAGCAGTTTCCTGCTAAGAACCTAGCCGGGAACTGACGTGATCAGCCCGATCAGCAGAATCAGCATCGCGCAGTTGAGCCACACCGTCACCCAAAACAGCGTCTGAAAGGATCGCTTCCGATTCTTGTGATGGAATCGCTGCTGGGCGAGGAGTGCGCCGGGCCAGCCGCCCGCAAGAGCGAGCAGGTGCAGCGCTGACTCTTCGGTTCGATACTCTCCGCGCTGCGCTGCGGACTTGTCCATCCCGTATACCGCGTAGGTGATGGCGCTCACGACCAGATAGACCGCCAGAAGTACCCCTGCGTACCTGCCGATGACGAGCGCACTTACCAAGAGTATGACCACTGGCACTGCAATCGCGACCTTGGCCAAGGGTGAGACGGCGTCACCGCCAGAACGGCGGCCGGGTGAGCGCGAGGCCGTGGGGGCCAGGAACTGGACTTTCGAAGCGCGTGGACGACCCCGTTCGTCTTGGCACAACTCATAAGAGACAAGATCCAAGGCCTCGGGCCGGCGCAGCTCGCGCGGGAACTCGCCGATGTGGGCGAATACGCGAGTGCCGTCGTTCAGCGGAGTTATGAAACCGAATCCGCGATCATCGTGCCACTCAGCGATTCTGCCCTGATGCCGCAACCTATCCCCCTTCGGCTAACGTGTATGCGCCGAGATCGGCGGCCTCCAATTGCATCAAGCGAAGTGACGCGCGCGTCGAGTACAAGCGCGGGCCATGAACTCGGGGCGACTCAGCCTAGCGCCAGAGCAGGACGAGCAACAGCGACACAAGACTGAGAACCAGCGCGACACCCGACACGACAAAGAACATCATCGCTCTGCTGCTGAGACGGTCACCCGCAGCAGCAAGCTCCTTCAGCTGTTCCGCTAGCTGTTCGAACAGTGCATCCTGATCGGCCTCATGGCGCTCGAGGGATGACACGCGGCTCTTGAGAGCCGCGGCCGCATCAGCCTTGTCAGCTGGTGCGACTGA
>JAHIQC010000068.1 GCA_018902765.1 Actinomycetota bacterium
ACCACGTCAGGCGAGTAGATTGTCAGATCGAAGTCCTGAAACGCCGCACCGGCCAAGTCCAGGCTCAGCATCTGATTGGCAGAAAGGTCCACCCAGAAACGATCGAGTCTGTCGGTCGAATAGTCCAGATCGCCCGTCTGCTGCACAGCGACCAGTGGCGGCGCCGAGAAGAACTGAGCGTCATCGAGTGCGACAGCCGACATCGGCGCGATGAGGCCCGCCAGAAGCGCGCAAGCGCAGGTCAGGCTCATGAATGATCCTCGGCGAGAAGAGATTGTGTGAATCACGGTCGACTCCCTTATCTGTGGTCGTCTAGAACGCCGGGCCGGAGAACGTGTCGAGCATGAGGTGGACGCCGTAGCTCACGGCGCTCGTCCCTCCGAACACGTAGGAGCGAAGAATCGCCAGATCGCTTGCGAACCAATAGTCCTGGCCGGCCGGCAACACACCGGCCCAATCGATCAAGTACTCGGAGACCTTGGTGCTCTCCGTGAGCAGAATCGGGGAACCCGCCAGGCCACAGAACACACCGCCAGCCAGCGCGTCAGGGAAGTTCGCGCCGTTAGCCACGCCGATGCGAGCGAACTCGAGCGTGTCCAGCGCGCTGGGTGATGCGGGCGTGCCGACTTTCAGAGTGTCGGTCTGGATGCCCGTGGCCCAGATCGCGAAATCGCGCGCAGTGTCGTAGCGGGTGCTGCCGGCAATACGTCGCACATTCGCCGAGGAGTCCAGAGCCGCTGAGATCTGCGTGGACACCACGTTGTTGACCGCCGACACACCGCCGACGATCACGACGTCGGTGATGCCCAAAGCTGGGTCAGCAAGCGCATCGGCGATGCGTGGGTCGAGCGCGTCTGGGGCGGTGAGCAGCACGGGAGCGCCGTTGTAGACGGCCATCGGGGACGCTGCGAGCGCATCAGGGAAGTTGCGGGAGCTCACCACGAACGCCACTTGGGATGTCGCGCCCAGTTCCGCCGCCTTGCGAGCGATCGCAATCGCGGTCTCGATGCGATCGGCCCCGGCAACACGCACCGGCGTGGCCCCAAGCCCGCTGATGGCGCTCAAGACCGCAGGCTCGACGGCCGAGGTTCCGCCCAGAACATACACGGTGTCGGCGCCCAGTCGCGTGATCTCGGCGGTGACGCTGGGCGCCAGCGTATTGGGCGCGGTGAGCAGCACGGGACAGCCGAGCACGCCGGCAAGCGTGCTTCCGGCGAGCGCATCGGCAAAGCCATAACCGTTCGCGAGCACGACAGCGCCCGAGAACGGCTGTACGGCCGAGAAGCGCTCGCGACTTATCGCGACCGCGGTATCGATACGGTTGGCGCCAGACAGGCGCGAGAACTGGCCGTTCTTGACCCGCAGCGTGTAGCGGCCCTCGCCCGCACCAAAGCCCACAGGAAGATCGCCGCCGTCGTACTGGTAGTACGGGCGGATGCGGGCGTAGTACACGCCAGCGACGTCGGGGATGAACGAGAGCGAAGCGCCGCCGATCGAGAACCAGCGGCTCTCGTCGTTGGCGATGAGCGCGACCGGGTCGGTCTCGGTGAACACCGGTGCGGCTGTATCCGGGCCCAGCAACGAGACGGCCGTGGGATGCACATCCGCGGCCGAAGAGTGCGGGCCGTAGAGCTCGATGACCGGGTCGACGACGCCGTCCACCGCAGCGGCCTCGATGATGTAGCTGTAGCCAGCGTCCACGGCAGTCGTGCTGACAGTGAACTTGATCCAGTCCTCGTCCGAGGTCATGGTCGTGTCGTTGACCATGTCGAACGTGTGGCTCTCGGTCGACATCGGCTCGCCGTAGCCGCCGTAGCTGCCTGCCTCATCCATCGATGTGGTCAAGTCCCGGGCGGTGCCCGGCGTGTCATCGCCCGATCCAGCTTCGTACGCGTCCACGGTATACGCCGCGAAGACGGTCGCCGGACTCATGATCACCGGCAAGGCAAGCACGGTCGCCAGGATGATTCTCAACGGGATTGAACGCCTCAGCGCCATCACGCCCCTTCGCAATGCGACCCAACAAGTCGCGAGCTGTCTTTTCGGCGGCGTCGATCCACCGCGCCCCACCGGAACATCTTATACCGAGGAGACCTGACTCAGGGCACAAAGGTGCGAGGCCGCTGCTTCCTTCGAACGAACTTTCACCTTGCGGTTCCAGCCCATCCGAGTTCTTCAACGACCTCGCATAACGAATACTGCACCCCCACCAAGAGGGATGCAAGCGTTTTCCCTGACAACCTGCCCAAAGGCTCATCGGCGAGATAAACGGCGTCTGACCTGCAGTTTTCCACACAATCCACAGTATCCACAATCGCTGTGGATACCCGCCTCGTGCCTACAAGAGCGCCAGGACCGATTCCGGCGTCACTCGCCGGCCTCGCGCTTCAGAAAGCCGGCCCAGCGCTTGTCGACCCAGGCCTGAATCTCGGCGATCGTCTCTGGTGACATGCCGCGGAAGCGACCTTGAGTGGCAACGTACTCAGCAACCGTGGCCTTCAGACCGGACTTGGCCAGCGCGGCGGAGCGTCCGGTCAGGTGGAACTCCCCGTCTTGGACCTCATAGAGCACTACGAGGCCCGCATCCACGGCGAGTCGGCCGAGTCGCACCGTGTCCTTGGGATCGAAGGACCATCCACTCGGGCAGGGCGTGTTCATGTGTATGTAGCGCAGGCCGGAAAGCCCGCGAGCCTTGGCAACCTTGTCGTAGACATCGGTCGGATAAGCCGCACTGGTGCTCGCGACATAGCCGACGTTGTGGGCCTCCATGATCGCCGGAACGTCCTTGGGGTTCTCCTTCTTGCCGCTCCACGTCGTGGTGGTGCGCGCCCCTTGTGGAGTGGAGCCGGAACGCTGCGTACCGGTGTTCATGTACGCCTCGTTGTCGTAGCACAGGTAGATCATGTCCTCGTTGCGCTCGGCGGCGCCAGACAGCGCCTGGATCCCGATGTCGGCGGTTCCGCCATCGCCCGCCATCGCCAGCACCGTCATCTCATCGGCACGACCCATGGCCCTCAGGCCCGCCGCGACCCCACTGGCCGAAGCGGCGGTGCTCGGGAACGCGATGTTGAGCCAGGGAACGGCCACCGAGGCCGTCGGATACATGCCGCCGAGCACCGTGAGGCAACTGGCCGGGTTCACGAGCACGAGCTTGCCATCGAGCGCGGAGGTGATCTGGCGCAGCGCTATGCCGATGCCACAGCCGGCGCATGCGCGGTTGCCGGGAAGCATGATGCTTTCGGCGGGAAGGTCCGTGATGCGAGTCATCGCGCGCCTCCCGTCATCTTGAGGTTGACCCATTCGGTCGGGCGCGTCCGGATTCCCGCCGCGTGATCTGCGACCGCTCGCCGCGTAGTGTCGGCAAGGTCCTCAGGTGACGTGTCGCGCCCTCCGAGCCCGCTTATGGTGCCGAACACCGCCGGCACATCGGACTGCCCATACAGAGCAGCCTTGAGGTCTGCGCAGATCGGCCCCTCGTAGCCGTAGCTCATCGCCTTGTCGAACACGATCACGAGGCTGCGGCCCGCGAGCCGGTCGGCGAGCGCAGCCGCCGGGAACGGACGATAACAACGTATGCCGAGGACCCCGACGCGCATGCCTTCTTGCCGTAGCTGCTCGGCCACGAGCGCAAGTTGCGTGGTGATCGAGCCGGCGGCCACGAGGACCACGTCCGCGTCATCCAAGTCCTGCTCCCACACAAGCCCGCCCCACGTGCGACCGACGTGTTCCCCGAACTCGCCATCGATCCGAGGCACCGCTTCTAGCGCAGAGACGATCGCGGCTTGGTGCATCGCCCGAAACTCCATGTATCCCGGTCGCATCACCCCGTCCGCATCAGGGCGCGGATCGGCCATCACGACCGGTCCGACGTTTCGCGGATCGGTCGGGTCGATCACCTGCAGCCCGTCGGTGCGGGGCGGCAGAAACGTGTCCACCGCCTCGGGGGCCGGAAGCTCCACCGGCATGACGGTGTGCGAAAGCAAGAAGCCGTCGTAGCACACCATGACCGGCACGCTCAGTTCCTCGGCGAGTCTGAAGGCTTGGATCGTGGTGTCGAGGATCTCCTGATTGTCGCGACAGTAGAGTTGCACCCAGCCCGCGTCGCGCACGCTCATCGAGTCTTGCTGGTCGTTAAGGACGTTCCACGGCGCTGCCATCGCGCGGTTCGCGATGCACATGACGATCGGCAGCCGCGCCCCGGCCGCCCACCAGACCTGCTCGGTCATGTATGCGAGCCCGTTAGAGCTCGTGGCCGTGAACGTGCGTGCGCCGACGGTCGACGCGCCGATGCAGACCGACAGCGCGGAGTGCTCGGACTCGACCGCCACGAACTCGGCGGGTAGCTCGCCGGATTCCACCCACGCGGAGATCTGCTCGACCACGGGCGATTGCGGTGTGATCGGATAGGCGGCTACGACCTGCACGCGCGCGAGCTTGGCTGCTGTGGCGGCGGCTTCGTTGCCGGTCATGACTGTTGCGGTCCCGGTTACTGACACGTGATTCCCCTTTGACGATTGTCCCGTCATGAATATCTCGCTGGCCTGTGCGAGCCGCGCGCTACAGATCGCACGTCCCGTGCTCCGCCTCGGGCAGCATCTCGATCGCGTCCGAGGGGCATTCCTCGGCACAGATGCCGCACCCCTTGCAGTACGTGAGGTCCACAGTCGGCGGCATACCCTGCTCGATGCACGCATCCGGGCACAGGACCCAACATATCTGGCAGGTGACCTTGCCCTGTTTGGCCGCTACACATGCCGAGGAATCCACGACCGGGTACTTGCTGCGCCAGTCGCCGGTCCGCCCGGCTTCGCCGACGCTTG
>JAHIQC010000069.1 GCA_018902765.1 Actinomycetota bacterium
TCATCGATGACCGCGACGACCGGGCAGGCGTAAAGTTCGCGGATGCGGATCTCATCGGGTATCCAGTGCAGGTCGTAGTGGGCAAGAAGGGCGTTGCCAACGGCATCGTTGAGGTCAAGTCGCGTATGACCGGCGAGCGCCTTGAGGTAGCGATCGAGCAGGCGGCTGCCAAGGTTGCACAGATGGTCGAAGCTGAGCTCATCGCTTTGGGGTGAGATCGGCCTCTTAGCCACCCGGCCGGGCGTCGCTTGTGCTTTGAACGCCCAAAACCCTGTGGTAGAATCCCTTTCGCACGTGAATCTGTCGTTTCTCGCGAGAAGTGGGTAACCCCCGCTTCTTTTGTTCTGGAAGGAGGTAGGTCGGCTATGCAGGTACCGTTGCATGAGAGGATTGAATCGCTTCTGGCTCCTGTGGCCGCGCGCGAAGGTTACGAACTTGTCGCCGTGGAGACTGCCGGCGCTACCAAGGCACCGTTGGTGCGCGTACTTCTGGATCGCGAGAGCGGCCTGGATATCGATGCGATAGTCGCTGCAAACGGATGGATATCCGAGGTGCTTGATGCCGAGGACCCCATACCGAGCGGTTACACCCTCGAGGTGAGCACACCTGGCATCGATCGGCCTTTGCGCAAGATCGAGGACTTCGAGCGATTCATTGGGTCGACGGCGGTCATGAAGACCAGGACGATCGAAGGTCGCACGAGATTCACGGGCATAATCTCTGCAGTTGAGGACGAGGTCATCGTCCTCGATATCGACGGACAGACGTTCCGCGTACCCTTCGGGTCGGTCGTGAAGGCCAACATCAAAGGTGACGTGGACTTTAACCAGAAGGGAGCGGACGACTGATGAGTTCAGAGCTGATGGACGCCCTCAAAGCGCTCGCCCGCGAGAAGAATATCGACGAGTACGAGATGCTCGACAAGCTCGAGCAGCAGCTCGCCCAGACCTATAAGCGGATATTGGATCTTGAGAACGACACCCGCGTGGTGCTCGATCGTGAGACCGGTCGCATATATGTCTACGAACTCGTGCCCGTGGGTGGCACCGAGGAAGAGCCTGAGTTCGAGGAGCACGACATCACGCCCAAGGACGTATCACGCATAGCTGCTCAGGCGGCCAAGAGCGTGATCATGGGTTCGATCCGCGAGGCTGAGCGCGAGAAGATCTTCGACGAGTACTCAGACCGCGTCGGTGAGAGCGTCACGGGTACGGTTCAGCAGTCTGACTCGCGCTATACACTCATCAAGCTCCGCGAAGGCGTTGAGGCCCTGCTTCCTCCCAGTGAGCAGCCTCACAATGAACGCTACGATCACAATCAGCGGATCAAGGCCTATATCATCGAGGTGCGTAAAACCTCCAACGAGCCTTCGATCGTTGTCTCCAGGACACATCCCGGTCTCATTCGTCGTCTGTTCGAGCTCGAGGTTCCCGAGATCTACGACGGAATCGTCGAGATCAAGAGCGTCGCCCGCGAACCCGGTCTGCGCAGCAAGGTCGCTGTCTCTAGCCGCGAATCTGGGCTAGACCCCGTGGGCGCATGCGTCGGCCCCAAGGGCAGCCGCGTGCGCATGATCGTCGGTGAGCTTCGCGGCGAGAGAATCGACGTCGTGCCGTGGTCCGAGGATGCGGCGACCTATGTTGCCAACGCATTGTCACCGGCCAAGGTCAGCCGCGTCATGGCGGACGACGGTTCCCACACGGCGACGGTGATCGTTCCTGACGACCAGCTTTCGCTTGCAATCGGCAAAGAGGGACAGAATGCCCGTCTAGCCGCAAAGCTCACCGGATGGCGTATCGACATCAAGAGCCAGTCACAAGCAGCCGAGCAGGGCCTTGCCCACGCTGTGGCCGCAGGTGACCAGGGTGCGACCGATGAGGAGTACGACGGCCGCTGCGTCGCCGTGACCTCATCCGGGCTGCGGTGCCGCAACAAGGCGGTATCGGGCAGTGTTCACTGCCGCATCCACCAGAAGGAGGACGCCAAGTAGTGGTCACGGTACGGAAAACGCCCCTGCGCACCTGCATCGGTTGTGCGACCGGCTCGGATAAGCGAGCGCTCGTACGGGTGGTGCGCACACCGGAAGGCGATGTGTCGGTTGATTCAACCGGCAAAGCCAATGGCAGGGGAGCGTATCTGTGTGCCCAGCCGGAATGTTTTGATGCGGCGGTGCGTCGCAAGCGCCTGGATTCTGCGTTGCGAGTGCACCTCAAAGAAGACGACATAGACAGACTGAGACGAGAGTTCGACCAGGTCATTGAGACGCTGGCGACTTCGCAAGGACGGTGACCTGCACGTATGCCGAGCATGAGAGTACATGAGCTGGCCAAGGAGTTCGGGATGAGTTCGAAAGAACTCCTCGATCACCTCGCCGGGCTCAAAATCCCCGCAAAGAACCACGCATCGACGCTTGTCGAGGCGTACGTGGACAAGATTCGCAAGGACCTCGGTCCCATCATCGCCGAAAAGCAGGCGGAGATGGAGCTGGAGCGCGCCAAGCATGACGCGGAAGAGGCGGAGAAGCGTGCGGCCGAGGACGCCATTCGCAAAGCCGAGGATGACGACCGCAGGCGTCGCGAGGCCGAGGAGCGCTCGAAGCGCGAGGCTGAGGCCCAAGCCAAGGTAGACGCCGAAGCCGCTGAAGCCAAGGTGGCCGAAGAGGCCGCCAAGTCTGTAGCAGAGGCGGCAGCCAAAGCAGCAGAGGCTGCTGCAGAGGCCGCCAAGCTCACCGCTGTAGAAGACTCCAAGCGCAACGCCGCAGATGCCGCACGCCTGGAGAAGGAAGAAGAAGAGCGCTACCGCCGTATGGCGCAAGAGGCCGAGCAGGCGTCGCGTAATAAGGTCATCGAGGAAGCAAAGGCCGCTGTGGCTGCTGCTCAAGCCGGTGGAGGAAAGCGCAAGAAGAAGAAGGACAAGCGCGCCGATCAGGCGGCGGCTGTGGCAGAGGTTGTCGCACCGGTGGCCGATGACACCATTCCTGCCGTGCAAGGTGAACTCGTCACGGTCACAGAAGGCGTGACGGTCGGCGAGTTCGCTGAGGCCTTGGGCTTGGCTCCGAACGAGATCATCAAGAGGCTCATGCTCTTAGGCATGCCCCTGACAGTCAACCAGCCGATGATGAGCGACGTCGTCGAGCTCATCGCCGACGATCTTGATCGTCGCGTCGCCGTCGTGAGCCCCGAAGAAGAGGCAGGGTGGACCTTCGTCGACGACGAGGCAGATCTCAAGCCGCGCCCGCCGGTTGTCACCGTCATGGGCCACGTCGACCACGGCAAGACTTCGCTCCTCGATGCCATCCGTGAGACCGGTGTCGCAGCCACTGAAGCCGGCGGTATCACCCAGCACATCGGTGCATCGGTCGTTCATCGCAACGGTCGACAGATCACCTTCATCGACACTCCGGGCCACGAGGCGTTCACCGCCATGCGTGCTCGCGGCGCGAACATCACCGACATAGTCATCCTTGTGGTCGCGGCGGACGATGGCGTGATGCCTCAGACCGTCGAGGCTATTCATCACGCGAAGGCCGCTGGCGTGCCGATCATTGTTGCTGTCAACAAGATCGATAAGGACGGCGCGAACCCCGAGACCGTCCGCCAGATGCTCACCGAGCACGAGATCGTGCCCGAGGAGTGGGGCGGAACGAACATCTTCGTGAACGTTTCGGCCAAGAAACGTCTCCATATCGAGGATCTACTCGAGATGGTTCTGCTTCAGGCGGATGTACTTGAGCTCAAGGCGAATCCGGACACATCCGCTTCGGGAGTTGTCATCGAAGCCAAGCTCGACAAGGGTCGTGGACCTGTGGCGACTGTGCTCGTCCAGAGAGGCACACTGAAGGGCGGGGATCCGTTGGTCGCCGGCACCTCGCATGGTCGAGTTCGTGCGCTGGTCGATCAGCTCGGTAAGACCGTGAAAGAGGCAGGCCCTGCGGACGCAGTCGAGGTTCTCGGCCTGTCTTCGGTGCCATCGGCAGGAGATGAGTTCCGTGTCTTTGCCGACGAGCGTGACGCCAGGAACCTTGCCGAGGAAAAGGCGCTCAAGATGCGCCTGCTGGGCGAGAAGAAGAAGGTCCACGTCTCACTCGAGGACTTGTTCGCCCGTATACAGGAGGGTGAGCTCAAGGATCTCAATCTCGTGGTCAAGGCAGACGTACACGGTTCGATCGAGGCTCTCAAGGATGCTTTGGACAAGATGGATCAATCTGAGGTCCGCATCAATGTCATCCACTCCGCAGTCGGCGCCGTCACAGAGACCGACGTGAGCTTCGCTGATGCCTCCGACGCTATCATCATCGGATTCAACGTTCGTCCGAACCCGGCTGCCAAACTGGCCGCTGAGAAGGCCAGCGTCGACATCCGTCTGTATCGCGTCATCTATCAAGCCATCGAGGAGATCAACGCCGCTCGTATAGGCATGCTTTCGCCGGACATCGTCGAGAAGGATACCGCTCGGGTCGAGGTTCGCGAGCTGTTCCGCGTTCCCAAGATGGGCGTCATCGCCGGTTCGTATGTCCTAGAGGGCGAGATCACTCGTGACGACCAGATCCGTATCGTTCGTGACGGTACAGTCGTCTACGAGGGTAAGCTCGGCTCCCTTCGTCGGTTCAAGGACGACGTCAAGTCGGTGAAGGCCGGCTATGAATGCGGAGTCGGCGTCGAGGGCTTCCAAGACATCAAGGAAGGCGACATCATCGAGTCATACAAGACGATCGAAGTCGCCCGAGAGTCGTAGGGGTTCATTGCAATGAAGCAGACTCCTCGGACTAGAAAACTCAATGAGTCAGTGAGGGTCGCGATCGCGTCGATCATCCTCGACGAGATCGCCGACCCTCGTCTTGAGCTCGTGACTGTGACTGCCGCACACGTCGCTCCTGACTTGATGCAGGCCAATATCTACGTAACTGCGCACGGTGACGAAGAGCGCTATCGCGAAGTGCTTGCGGGCCTCGAATCGGCAAAGGGCCGTATTCGCTCGCTCGTTGGGCAGCGGGTCAAGGGCCGCTTCACCCCTGAGCTGCGCTTCTTCATCGACGACAGCGTAGACGCAGGTATGCGTATCGCTGAGGCACTCAAGGATGTCCCTCCGACTCTACGCGAGAATGCCGACAGGGCATCAGCCGAGGATCGAAGCGACGTCGACGGTTCGCCGGAGTAGCGTATGAGTACGCCGTACCATCGCGCCGCGGTGCATCTGCGTCATGCCGCATCGGTTGCTGTCTGCGCTCATGTTCGACCCGATGGCGATGCTATGGGGTCGGTATTGGCGCTTACACTCGCTCTGCGTGCGGCCGGAGTGCCCGCCGTCCCGGTCTTGGCTGATGACGGCCCACCTCCGCGCACGTACGCGTTCCTTCCCGGATATGCGCTTCTTACGCTCGCAAGCGAACTCGAGCAACCTGAGGTGTTCGTCGCTCTCGACACGCCGAGCTTCGCCCGCCTAGGCGTTGCCGAGGACATGGCGCGCCAAGCAGAGACCTTGATCGTTTTCGATCATCACCCGGACAACCGGGAATTCGGAGACGTCAACGTCGTCGACCCCGGCGCTGCCGCGACCGCCCAGATGGTATGGCGATTCCTTGAAGTCATGGATGTCCGTCCCACTCCGGAAATCGCCTTGTGCTGCTACGTGGCACTGATGACCGACACGGGTCGATTCCAGTATGACAACACCACTCCAGCCGCGTTTCGTGACGCCGCGACGATGATCGAGGCGGGGGCGGATCCGGCTCAAGCATCGCGTCTTGTGTATCAGGAACGCTCGGCTGGCTCCCTCGCGCTTGAGGCGCGTCTCTTGTCCCGGCTCACGGTCACCAACGGCGGTCGTGTAGCGTGGGCATGGCTGGATGACGATGACTTTGCCCTCACCGGTGCCAGTGCCGAGGAATCCGAGAACCTGCCAGATGCCGTCCGAGTCATCGCTGGCATCGATGTCGCGGTACTGCTCCGCCTCACTCAAGGAGAGGTGCGCGGGAATCTGCGTGCCAAGACGGGTGTGGACGTCGCCACAGTTGCACGGGAATTCGGCGGCGGCGGGCACAGAGCGGCAGCCGGCTTCTCGTTTGCCGGCACACTGGATGAACTCGTGCCGCGCCTCTTGGCGATGCTGCCAGGCGGCGCCGTCTGATGACCAAGCGTGGCGAGAGCGGGTTGTCCGGTGTGTTGCTCGTGGACAAGCCTGCCGGGATGACGAGCCATGATGTGGTCGCGATCGTAAGGCGAGCCATCGGGGAGAAGCGAGTAGGGCACGCCGGGACTCTCGATCCGGATGCTACGGGTTTGCTCGTTATGCTGGTCGGTCCGGCAACTCGCCTGGAGCCGTTTCTGAGCTCGGCGAGCAAGGCCTACTCAGCCACGATATCCTTTGGAGCAGCGACGGATACGGACGATGCAGCAGGTGCGACGATACGTACTGCCGCAGTTCCCGATGAGCTGTTCGACGAGGTCAAGGTCACAGAGGCTCTTTCGCATTTCATGGGAATGTCCGAGCAGATGCCTCCGGCGTACTCTGCCATCAAGGTGGGAGGCGTGACCGCCCATCGTGCGGCACGAGCCGGCGACGTCCTCAAGCTCCAAGCGCGACACATAGAGGTATTCGAGGCCACGCTCACTGGACTGGATCGAGCACATCGCACGTGGGATGTCCGGTTCGATGTCTCCAAAGGTACGTACATCCGCGCCTTGGCCAGGGACATCGGGGAGTATCTGGATAGCGCCGCCCACCTGTCCGCTCTTCGGCGAACAAGAAGTGGTGCGCTGTCACTGGATGATGCGCACAGTATCGAGGCGATCACTGAGACGGGCGCCGACGGCATAGCCGAGTTGTTCTGTGACCCGGTCGAGGCCTTGGATGGCCTCAGCATCATCGAAGCCCCTTTCGAGGACGTCAGCAATGGGCGCGCGTTACCGCTTACGCCCGGGATGACGGCTGGAACGGCGCAAGTGTTCGCGGTAGTGTGCGGGCAGGAACTCAAGGCGCTCTATCGTCATGAAGGCGAGA
>JAHIQC010000070.1 GCA_018902765.1 Actinomycetota bacterium
CAGGAGTCAGCTGGGCGTTCGCTCATCCGGGCTCAGGCGCGACCTGCACCGGCTGTCACGCACGACCCGCGGGACATAGCGCGCAGACCTGCGTGAACTGTCACTCGGTCGGCACGACCTGGGCATTCCGCCATCCCGGCGCCAGCGCAACATGCACCAACTGTCACAACCGACCCAGCGGCCACAGGGCGGGCACGTGCACCTCATGCCACACCGTCGGAGCCACATGGAGCTTCACGCATCCGTCCTCGACCGCATGCGCTTCGTGCCACACCGCGCCGACGAACCACTACGGGACAACATGCTCGTCGTGCCATACGCCGAGCCGGGCATGGAGCAGCGCCACATTCGCGCACCCACGCGTTCCGGGCGGCGAGCACACCTACAGGAGTTTCGCGTGCACCTCTTGTCACCCGAGTGGGTATTCATCCTACAGTTGCACACGATGTCACGACTCGAACGATCCCGATGACTAGGACAAGGGCGTACGCAGGAATGACCCCTTTGCAGAGCACACGTTTCGCGGCGATCGCAACAGCGATCGCCGTCGTGCTGGGCGGAACCGCCATCGCTCTGGCCGTTCACGCGAACAGTCCGAGCTCAGCCGACCTGCCAGGCATCAGCACGACGCGATCCCACAGCACCGCTTTGCTGCAAAGTCCGGTCGTTAGCATTGAGCCCACGCCAGCGCCCGCCTCTGACACCACATCTGTCGCCCCGGCCGCTGGCCCGAAGAGCCCACCCTCCGCCACGAAGCCAGCGCCTAGTGCCTCGAGGCCAAACGTGCAACCCCCATCCACATCCGTCCAGGTGCCCGATCCCGCGCACAGCGACGAGGAGGACGAGCACGAGGTGATCACCCCCGAGATCCGCGAGGACGATCACGATTCGGACGAGGATGTGGACCCGCCCGAGAGCAGCTCTGAGACTCCTTCGGCCCTTGAGAAGGACTCAGAGTAGCGGTTTTGGGAATCATCTCCAGCAACGGACAGTGATTATTCAAGTGAGCGACTCCTCGCTCAATCGAAGGGCGTAAGTCTGATGCGAATCTTGCTCGTGGAAGATGAGGAGCGGGTAGCCTCCTTCATCATCAAAGGACTTCGTGCCGAGGGAAACACCGTGGCGTGGACCTCGAGCGCCGTGGAAGCACAGGCGCTTGGCACCACTCAGGAGTTCGACATGGTGCTCCTCGACCTCATGCTTCCGGACGGTGATGGTCGAGGTGTCCTCAAGCACATCCGTGCCGCCGACGTGGGGGTTCCCATCATCGTCGTGTCTGCGCTCGGTGAGATAGATGACAAGGTCTCGCTTCTAGATTTTGGCGCCGACGACTACCTCGTGAAGCCCTTCGCGTTCGCTGAGCTCTCGGCCCGTATCCGCGCAAACGCGCGCCACGGCCAACAGTCGGCACGCATCTTGGCCGCTGGGGACATCTCGCTGGACACCAAGTCCCGCATAGCCCGCCGAGGAGAATCGGCTGTCGATCTGCCTTCGCGCGAGTTCGCGCTGCTCGAGTATCTGATGCGGCATGCTGACCAGGTACTCTCGCGCCAGCAGCTCTTGGATGCAGTGTGGGGATTCGACTTCGACACCGGCTCAAACGTCGTGGACGTCTACATCGGGTATCTGCGCCGCAAGCTCGACCGCCCCGGTGAGCCCTCGTGTATCGAAACCGTCCGCGGGGCTGGATATCGTGTCCGAGCGTAGAGGGCTCTCCGCTGCAGCGCGCGTCGCCGTAGCCGTTTTGGGGGTTTTGGCGCTTGGGGTGCTCCTGGTGTCCACCATCGCCTACGTGATGGTAAGAAACGCAACCACCGCCGATCTGGACTCCAGCCTGCTGCGCGAAGCTCAGGCCTACGGCGCGGCCATGGCCCCGGCAACCAGCCTGGACCAACGCGGTCTTCTGGAGGCTTCGCGCGCCTACCTCGCCGGACGGGCGACGGCCAGCGGCGGGTTGCAGCCGATACTGCTCGTGCGTATGCGGAACGGCAAAGTGCTCTCGAACTCGAGCGTGTTGCTCGAAGATGCCACCGAAAACGGTCGACTGCTCGACCCGAGAACCGCAA
>JAHIQC010000071.1 GCA_018902765.1 Actinomycetota bacterium
AGCGGCCACCAGATCGACACTCTCGAGCATGCCCGCGAAATCGCTCGTGAGCACCTCGATCGCCGCTGCGGGCACCGCCTCGCGAAGCGCCTCGATCACCGCGACGAAATGTGAGGCGCCACCATCGGCGACATCGTCGCGGGTGACCGCCGTTACCACAACGTGGGACAGCTCCATCCGCAAGGCAGCCTGGGCGACACGCCGCGGCTCATCGGCGTCGAGCGGCTCGGGAGTACGGGTTTCCACCGCGCAGAAGCGACATCCCCGGGTGCACGCATCGCCCATGATCAGGAAGGTGGCCGTGCCGCTTGAGAAGCATTCTCCCCTGTTGGGGCACTTGGCGCTTTGACACACGGTGTTGAGGCGCAGCTCGCCCAAGATCCCGGCCACGGCAGTCGCCTGCCCTGGACTGGCCAATGGTCGGCGAAGCCATGACGGCAGTCGCTTCGGCGATGGGGTGTGTTCGTTGGTCATGCGCGCGATGGTATCACGCCAAGCCCTCTGCCGAGGAGATACAGAGGGGCCGCTGGCGCTAGACCTTGCCTGCCGCGTCTGCTGCGGCGAACTTGATAACCTCGCTCACGGTGGGATGCGCGTGCACAGTGTGCGCAAGCTGGCCGACCGTGATGCCGTGGCGCATACAGACCGCTACCTCGTGGATTATCTCGACTGCATGCGGTCCAACGATCTGGGCTCCCACGATGCGACCGGTACCCTTCTCGGCCACGAGTTGAACGAACCCGTCACCCTCGCCCTCACCTAGAGCCTTACCGTTCGCAGCGAACTTGGCGACCGCTTGGACCGCATCGACGCCACGCTCTTTGGCGCTGTCCCTGCTGCGACCCACGACCGCGACCTCCGGGAACGTGTAGACGCAGGCGGGTATGCAATCCAGGTCGATGGTCTCGTGCTGTGCAACTCCGCCCAGCGAAGCGATGCAGTTGCGAGCCGCGGCTACGCCCTCCTCCTCGGCTACGTGCGCGAGCATCATGCCGCCCACCAAGTCCCCGATGGCCCAGATGTTCTCGACGTTCGTACGATAGAACTCGTCAACCGCAACGGCACGACGATCGAACTCGATCCCCGCCTGCTCAAAACCAAAGCCCGCCGAGTTGGGAACGCGGCCCACGGCACTCATGACAATATCGCTCTCAAGTGCGCCGCCGGAGCGCAAGGTGGCTCGCATCCGGGTGCCGACGCGCTCGACGCTCTCGACGGCATCGCCGAGATGGAACTCGACGCCCATCTCCTCGAGCTTGGTCTGTGTCAGCTTCACGACCCGCCGGTCGTTTCCGGGCAGTACCTGGTCCATGAGCTCCACGACAGTGACCTTGGAACCGAACGCAGCGTACGCGCAGGCGAACTCGAGCCCGATCACGCCGCCGCCGATGATCGTGATGTCCTTGGGCAGCTCAGAAAGCGCAACGGCGTCGTCGCTGGTCCAAACGCCCTCCATGTCATGATCTATGTTGGGCAGCTTGAACACGACAGATCCCGTGGCCAAGATGAGCGCGTCGTGCTCGATGCGCTCCTGCTCGCCTTGGGCAGGCTTCACGATGCACGCATCGGGGCCATCAAGCGAGCCCTCGCCATAGACAATGCGCACCTTGAGTCGCTTGGCACTGCTTTCGATCTGGCCGACCAGCTCATCGACGACGCTTTCTTTGCGCGCCCGCAGACGATCGACATCCACGCTGGCAACCTGCGCGAGCAAACCGAACTCCTCGGCATTCCTAGTGTCGGCCACAATGTGGGCAGAGCGCAGGATCGTCTTGGTGGGAATACAGCCCCAGTTCAGGCACGTCCCGCCGAGCCGTTCGCGCTCCACGAGCGTGACCTCGGCCCCGAGGCGAGATGCCTCAAATGCCGCTGAGTAACCGCCGGGCCCGCCGCCGAGAACCGTGATGCGCATGATGTATCCCAACCTCGAATCGAATACCGTCACAAACGTCCGACGATTCTAGCATGCCGCCCAAGGCGCATATATCGCCACTTGTATGCATCTTGCGTCACGCTTCGTTGACGCGTTGTTTGGTCTGAGTCACGAGTGTTCGGCTCACCGGAATGACGGCCCCCTCGGCGTTCTTGAGCACCAACCTGAACGACGACTTGTTGGCCCAGTGATAGCCTTTGACCGCGGCGAGCCTAACGATGTAGGAGCGGTGCACTCGCATGAATCCCGGATACTCCGCCGCCTCGATGGCCCCCAAAGACATCCTGCCGAGGAACCGCGCGTCGTAGGTATATATGTATGCGTAGTTGCGCACGCCCTCGACGTACACGACGTCATTCAGGCTCACGAACTCCGTACCCGACTCAGATACGACCGGGATCCGTTCGGCCTGGGCCGAATCGGCAGGACGCGCTCGCCTGAGAAGCGCCTCGACGCGGCATCGGAACTCACGCACAGAGAAGGGCTTGGACAGGTAGTCATCGGCACCCAGCGTGAATCCGTGCACCTTGGCGTCCTCAGTGCCCTTGGCCGTCAGCATCATCACGGGAAGTCGTTCGTTGGCGGGATTCTCGCGGATGCGCCGCAATGCCTCCCAGCCGTCAACCACGGGCATCATGACGTCCAGAACGACAAGATCGGGCCTGTGCAACGCGACAGCTTCGGCCACGGACGCACCGTTGGGAAGGATGTGGACCCCATAGCCATCATTCTCAAGCAGGGTGCGTAGACCACGAACGAGGTCGGCGTTGTCATCCACGATCAGAATCGAACCATTGGCCGCGCGCTGCGTGACACTCGCCGCCTTATGTTTGGTCTGCATGATGTCCCCTCTCGACTCCGCCCCGTCCGATTCTATACGACGCTGATAGATCCTGGGCCATCAGCCATGAGAAGCGGCAGCGTCACGACGAAAACCGTGCCCTTCCCGTCGGGATTGGGCGCGAACAGAATCGCGCCTCCGTGGGCACGAGCGATTCGATCGGCGATCGGCAGACCGAGTCCCAGCCCGGCGACATCGGCGTTGTCCGACGTGTCGCCCCGTCCGAACAGATCGAACAGCACATGGGCTCGATCTTCCGGCACCCCTCTGCCGGTATCGGCCACTCGGATATCGACGTCGCCGTCAGAGACCCTCATGCCGACACCTACCGCAGAGCTTTGATCCGAGTACTTGATGGCGTTGGAGAGAAGGTTGTCGAGAACCTGGCGCAGCCTCACCGCATCTCCGCGGAGCACGACCTCGGGAAGCTCCCCTTCGACCTCTACGCTCACACCTCGGCTGGCCGCAAGCGCTGAAGCGTCCTCGACTGCGGAACCGACGACTTCATGCAATGCGACATCCGAGTACTCGAGTGACATGTGCCCTCGCTCGAGCATGGCGACATCAAGCAGGCTAGCTACGATCGACGAGAGGCGTGTGACCGAAGAGACGATCGCTTCCACCGCATCGACCAAACGAGGGTCTGTCTCCCCGAACTCGTTGTCTTCCAACATCTCTGCATACAACTGAATAACGGCCAGCGGTGAGCGTATCTCATGTGACGCCACCGCGACGAAATCGGACTTCATCCCCATAGTCTGCTCAAGCCGTTTTGTAAGTCCCTCTTGCTGCACGTACGCCTGCTCAAGCGAGCCATATGACTCGAGCAGCTGGGATTCCTGGTGCTGGAGCTGCGTCGTCATCGCATCGAGTGAACGAGACAGCTCGCCTATCTCATCTGCCCGCCCGTCATCGAGGGAAACGTCGCGTTCGCCGCGGGAGATCCTCTCGGCTGCGTCTCGCAGAGCGCCGATTGGCTCTACGACCGTTCGAACCACCAGCCAGCCGCCCCATAGTGCCGCGACCACCATCGCGAAGATGAGCACCGTCGCGGTCACCGTCGCGGGTTGGATGATCGCGTCAGCCAAGCCGACCGGGCGAAAGCAGATCACGACCACCGCCACATCGATCCCCTCGACAGCGACCGGCACCCGAGCCACCTGCGTCTTGGTGAACACATCAAGCAGCCCGGAACTGGGCCCGACCGTGTCACCGATGCAGCCGCCCTGAGTTTCCGCAATCACATTGCCTTGCACGTCGAGGATCTCGATGCACTGCATCTCGATGCCCTTGTTGGCGCTCATGATGCTTTCAAGCTGGGCCAAGATACGCGCTCTGTCCTGGTCGGCTATCATCGGCAGAAGTGCGCCGGCGGCCACGCCGCTCGCATACTGGATACTTGCAAGCCGCTCGTTGGCGGCCGTACGCACTGACGCTAGCGTGGCGACCGCCCCGAGTAGTAGACCGGTCACCACCACGAACAAGACAATGAAGCCCACGTAGCGCATCGAGAGCGAATCGCGAAACAGCCCCGCGCGGGTTTTGGGCGGCTTCATTTGTGATGCGACCTCACTCATCGGCGTGGTGGCCACACGCGCCCCGAAGTTCCAATGCGAACTCATACTCTGCCGGATCGAGCTTCTCAAAGCCCTCGATTGCGCTGCCGGGTGGCAGCAACGTCCCCATGTCCAACCCCACAAGTATGTTTAAGATGCGGGCACGCAATTCAGGGTCCATATCTGAGCGCACGACGACCGGCGGACATCCGAAGGGCACGGATTGCTCAATCACGCGAATGCCGCTCAGATCCAACGAGCCTGCCTGTGCGCTATTGATGACTGTGGCTCGAGCATCGCCGCTCAGAACGTCGCGAAGGTTCTGCTCCTGGGTCTCCCCTAGGCGCAG
>JAHIQC010000072.1 GCA_018902765.1 Actinomycetota bacterium
AACGCCATGAGGGGGATTCCTTTCACGTGCGAGTAAAAACAACGAAAGAAAGTCTACCACGATTCGAGACTGCGCTGAGTCCTGTCTGTGGGCCGTTTGTCCACGATGCGACCTTGCCCTGCACGCACAACGGGCCTCACCGCCACCCCTTCGAGGGTGGCGAGAGGCCCGTGATCTTAACGCACGATTCCCGACGGATTACGAATTATCGGGCGCAGTATCCAGGATGGTCTTGACGATGGAGGGGTCGGCCAGGGTCGAGATGTCGCCGAACGCCTCCATATCCTTCTCGCCTGCCGCGATCTTGCGAAGAATACGTCGCATGATCTTGCCCGAGCGCGTCTTGGGCAGTTCTGGTACGAAGTGCAGGGCGTCCGGTGTAGCGATCGGACCGATCTCTTGGCGAACGTGACCCATAAGCTGTTTGCGTAGCGAGCCGTCGGCTTCTACGCCGCCCTTGAGGATCACGTAGGCGTAGATACCCTCGCCCTTGATGTCGTGCGGGAAGCCGACAACCGCAGCCTCTGCCACAGCAGCGTGGGAGACAAGAGCCGACTCAACTTCTGCGGTACCCATGCGGTGTCCGGAGACGTTGATGACGTCGTCGACGCGACCGAGGAGCCAGTAGTAACCATCCTCGTCCTTGCGGGCCCCGTCACCGGTGAAGTACATGCCGGGGAACTGCGAGAAATAGACTTCCTTCACGCGAAGGTTCTCTGGATCGCCCCAGGTGCCGCGCAGCATACCCGGCCATGGGTACTTGATGCACAGACGGCCGCCGGAACCGGCAGGGGTTTCCATCTTGTCCTCGTTTAGGATGATTGGCTGGATGCCAAAGAAGGGCTTTGTCGCTGAACCCGGCTTCATCGGAGTGGCGCCCGGCATGTTGGTGATCATGTGACCACCGGTCTCGGTCTGCCAGTATGTGTCGACGATCGGCACGTTCTCCCGGCCAATGTGCTTGTAGTACCACATCCAAGCCTCAGGGTTGATCGGCTCGCCCACGGTTCCAAGGACCCGAAGACTGGAAAGGTCGTACTTAGACGGCCACTCCTCGCCTAGCTTCATCAGCGCACGAATCGCGGTGGGAGCGGTGTAGAACTGATTGACGCCATGCTTCTCGATGATCTGCCAAAAGCGGCCGGCATCCGGGTATGTGGGCACACCCTCGAACATCAGAGAGGTCGCGCCCAACGCGAGCGGGCCGTACACCACGTAGCTGTGGCCGGTGACCCAGCCGATGTCTGCAGTGCAGAAGAAGACGTCCTCATCGTGATAGTCGAACGTGTACTTGAACGTCATGGCCGTGTAGAGAAGGTAGCCGGCGGTGGTGTGATAGATGCCCTTGGGTTTGCCGGTCGATCCGGAGGTGTACAGGATGAACAGCGGGTCCTCGGAGTCCATCCATTCGATATCGCAGTGTTGGGAGATGCCCTCGGAACGGACCTCCTCGTGATACCAGTAGTCACGTCCGGGCTCCATGTCGACACGAGTCTGCGCACGAGAAACGACGATCACGGACTCGATGGTCGGACACTCGAGCAGGGCCTCGTCGGCCATGGCCTTGAGGGGAACGACGCGACCGCCGCGAATGCCCTCGTCGGCAGTGATGAGCATCTTGGCGCCGCAGTCCTGAATGCGGTCGCGCAGGGCCTGCGCGGAGAAGCCGCCGAACACGATCGAGTGGATCGCACCGATGCGTGCACAGGCGAGCATCGCCACGGCGAGCTCGGGGATCATCGGCATGTAGATGGCGACACGGTCGCCCTTCTTGATGCCGTGCTTCTTGAGGACGTTGGCGAGACGACACACCTTGTAGTACAGCGACTGGTATGTGTACATCTTGGTGCGGCCCTCGTCGGACTCCCATATCAACGCGGCCTTGTTACGGCGCCACGTCGTGAGATGTCTGTCGATGCAGTTGTAGGCGACGTTGGTCTTGCCGCCCTTGAACCACTCGACCTTCGGAGTGTCGAACTCCCACTCGAGAACCTTGTCCCACTTCTTGTGCCAGTACAGGTACTCCTCGGCCATCTCTGCCCAGAAGCCCTCGGGATCCTCGACTGACCGGTTGTACATGGCGTCATACTCGTCCATGTTCTTGAGATATGCCTTGTCCGACACCCAAGCCTGGGGCTCGACAACGCGCAGTTCCTTCTGCATCGATTCGATTGACTTCGACTCGTCAGCCATACTGCCTCCCATGTCCCATTGGTTACTGCCTCAGACGACACCCAGCATGCTCGGGGCGCCAAAGAAGATCCATGCTCCCGATCCGCAGTGCTCGCCGATTGGTTCAATCCATACTACGAAAGCCGTGGCCCAATCCCTACTTGTCGTCAGGTGGGCGGCGGTTTTGGGTCGGCCAACGGCACCATTTCGCAGGGAGACGGTGAGCCAGCTCAAGACCAACTATCGAGGAGCGGAATCAGTTTGTAACAATAGTTGCAACTGATGTTGTCATCGGTTAAAGTCCGATTAGTTAACAGTTTCCCTTCCCTCATCGTCGCTTCGGGGAATCCGAGCGGCAAACAAAAAGCGGGGCATCGACGACCGGCATCGCGATGTGCGTACGGACACCAGGCAGTCCATACGGCAAGCCCGCGCAGAGACTCAGGGGTAATAAGGGAAGGAATAAGGAAGCCCCAGCCCGAAGGCTGGGGCTTCCGGCTATCTTGGGATAGATCACCTCGCCCCGTTCATCTCGAACCCTTGTGCGACGAATGTGATCGCTGTGCCTTCTATTGACCGAAGATGCCCCTCTTGAGTTTGAACGGCTCAAGGGCCGTGTGCGAAACGTAAGATGCCGTGAACTGGGCGTCCTGTGCGAGTTCAATGTGCCGAACTCCCGACAGGCTTCGCTCGACTTCCTGCATTAGACCGGGGTCAAATGCGATCATCGCAGCGCCAAGCAATGAAGTATTCCCCGCGCTCTCGATGCGGTCGTGGAGATCCTCTGGGAGGACTCCCAGCTCAACGAGATCGCCGGGGTCCAATGTGCTCCCGAAGCCACCGGAGACGACCAACCGACTCACGGACTTGGCCTTGATGCCCACATGTGCGAATACCGCGGCTATGCCTGCGGCCACGGCAGCTTTCGCCATCTGGAAGGAACGCACGTCGGTCTGTAGCAGGAACGGAGCGCTGGCCTTATCGGAAGATAGGGCGAATCCCAAGATATCGCCCACGTGTGTGAACCTATCCGACCACGGGCCAGCACTGACCATCAGGCCATCCGCGTTGATGTGGCCGGCCCGCCGAAGCGTCGCGATCGCGCCGAGGAGTCCGGATCCGCAGAGCCACTCCGGCTCTCCTCCACCTGCGACGACGATCCGCAGGTCATCGCCCTTGGCCCCAACCTGCTCGATCGCGCCTTGACCCCATGGGCCACCGCTTGAGATTCCAAAGCCCTCGAACGCCGGTCCGGCCGGGGCGGATGCCACCGTTACTCCAAGACTCGTGACAGCCAAAATCTCCGCGTTCGTGCCGATGTCTACAAGGATCTCCGGGCTTTGTGCCCCTATCATTCCCGCGGCCAAGAGCCCGGCCGCCGTATCACCTCCCACGAACGAAGCGATGGGCATGACGAACTCGATCTCGACAGCTGGTAAGGCGTCTCGAAGTGGACCCGATAACGGCAGCTCGAGTCCCCGCGGCAACGAGAAGGGTGCGCTGGCGAGGGTGCTCACTTCGGCCCCGATGAGAAGTGCATGCATGGCAGTGTTGCCGGCTAACACCACTCGATCGATGTCGTCGATGCACGACCCGGCGTTGCCGCACGCACTCATAAGCGCAGCGATAACGCTGTTCGACGCGTCGTTCGCCAGCTCACTTCCGGCGCCACCCATGGCCGCCGATACGCGACTGAGAACGTCCGCGCCCCGGCTCTGCTGGATGTTGGCAACAGTACCGCGACCAAGCTCCATGCCCGAATCGCGACCAACGATGACCGCACTCACAGTCGTGGTGCCCAAATCGATACCAGCAACCAATGCCTGACCCGAAGCATGGCCCGATTGCGAACTTGAATACGTCTGACTCACAACTGGACGCACTACGACGGCCGACGAGATCCGTGCCCGACAGGCGAGACGTATGTTCGAGGGCGCCGAACTCAATCCGCTGCGCTCGATATCATCAGGGGGCTCAAGCGCACCATCGACGACGATCACGCCGCATGATCCGCAGACCCCTCGTCCGCCGCACGGAGCCGCGATGATCACACCCGCCGAGCGTGCTGCACTCAGCACTGTCGAACCCACGGCAGCCCAAACGGTTGCGTCTGCAGGCACGAAGGTCACTGGAACCCGCGCTGCCATCCGGTCAGTCCTCAGGAAGGAATGCCACACCCCAGCCGACTCCGGTGTGTGTCGCGATGACAACACCGACATCGACGAAGTACAGGTCCGAAACGTCGAAACGCTCTCGAATGGCTTGCTCGAGCCAGTGGGCTCGATCCGGGGCAAGCGCGTGCATCACAGAGAACGCTCCCCTGCGCGCGCCCCCCATCTTGTTCTCGATCCACTTCATCCCGCTGTCCAGCGCCGCTTGAGTGCCGCGATTGGGACGCACCATCGTCAACGTGCCCTCACGGGTGCAGGTGATGGATATCTTGACGTTGAGCATGCCCCCGACAGCGCCTGCGACCTTGGACAAGCGTCCACCTTTGACGAGATTCTCAAACCCATCAACGCCGA
>JAHIQC010000073.1 GCA_018902765.1 Actinomycetota bacterium
CCCTCGATGGCCGTCTCATGGGATGACATGCCCGAGCTCGATAGGTTCGCTCTCGTGCAGCTCTCTGATCTGACCGATCGTGTCACCAAGGCCTACGACGAGTGGCGATTCCACGTGGTCTACCACTCCATCTACGGCTACTGCATCACCGAACTGTCGTCGTTCTATCTCGACGTGCTCAAGGACCGCCTGTACTCCGATGGAGCAGACTCGCTTTCACGCAGAAGCGCGCAGACGGTGCTCGCCCGGATGCTGACCACGCTCGTGCGCCTGGTCGCTCCCATTCTGGTCTTCACTGCCGAGGAGATCTGGCAGTTCACGCCCGAGGCGCTTCGTGGTGATGCCCTGAGCGTGCACTTGGCCGGCTGGCCGAGCGTGGAGGTGCCTGCCGAAAAGGCGGAGGCCCTGCGTGCGGCGTACTCCGTCGTGCTTGAGGTTCGCGAGGTGGCGACCAAGGCGCTTGAGCAGGCCCGCAACGACAAGGTCGTGGGCAAGAGCCAGGAGGCGGCGTTGGAGATCGAGGCGCCTGCGAGCGCCCTTGAGATCCTACGGGCGCGTGGCGAAAAGGACATGGCTGACATGTTCATCGTGTCGACTGTCGTGCTGGGCGAGGCGGCTGAGATCTCGGTCAAGGTGAGTCCCTCGGCGGGGGATAAGTGCCCGCGCTGTTGGAACCATCGCACCTTGCTAGAGAGCGGCGTGTGTTCCCGCTGCCACGAGGTTCTATCGCAGACCCGATAAACGAGTGCGGTGGCGGCCCAAACAGGGCCGCCACCGTTCTTCGGCAGGCCTGCAGTGGTACAATCCCCAGTAGCGATTCGCACGCGCCCGGGTACTCCGGGCGCTTTCAGATACCCAGCAGGGACGGTGTCTTACGATGAAAGACAAACTGGCACGGGAGCTTCGGGCCGTCCTTGAGGGCGAGCACGTCAGGCTTCAGGCCGAGGTCGATCAGGTTGCCAAAGAGGGCCACGAGGCACTTTCAGATGCCAGCGGCGAGAACAACTACCGCGACCACATGGCAGATCAGGGCACAGCGACCTTCTCTCGAGAGCTTGACATGACCCTTGAGGAGAACGCCCGCGATGCTCTGAGTGCCGTACATGGCGCACTCGAACGAATCGAGGATGGTACGTACGGCACGTGCCAGCAGTGCGGGAAGCTCATCACCGAAGAGCGACTGCAGGCAATGCCCACCGCGACTCTGTGTATCTCGTGCAAGTCGGCCGAAGAATCGCGGTAGAGGCGCGCCGACCGGGACTTCTGTTCGCTTCCTTGGCGGTCCTGGCGGTGCTCCTGGACCAGGCGAGCAAGCTCTACATCCGGTCGACGATGCCCCCTTCAACATCGATTCCGGTCATTGAGGGCGTCTTTCACATCACACATGTGCGCAACATGGGTGCGGCTTTTGGACTGATGCCCGGTAAGCAGCCATTGTTCATCGCGACCTCCCTTGTGGTGGTCGTGAGTGTGCTCGGGTATTGGATACTCAAGCGCCCGACAGCGCGTTGGCTGGTTATCGCGCTCGGTCTCGTGGTGGGCGGCGCTACCGGTAACCTGATCGATCGCGTGAGTTCGACCGGACTGGTCACGGACTTCTTCGACTTCACGCTGATCGATTTTCCCGTGTTCAATCTGGCGGACTGCGCGATCTTCTTCGGCGTTGCCATGCTGGTGGTGTGGGTGCTGTTCGCGCCGGAGCCCGATGGCCAGGCCGAGGCTGGGCCAATGGACGCGACCACTTCGGTCGACGACGAGGTCGACCAATGACGGCGCCGGGGATATACGAGCACGTCGTAGGGGCTGATGAGGCGGGGGATCGCATCGACAAGCTGCTCGGCACGCTTGAGTTTCTTCCCTCACGTTCGGCTGCGGCCAAGCTGCTCGAGGAGGACTTCGTTCGCGTCAACGGCACGATCGTCACCAAGCGATACGCCGTTCGCTCCGGTGACCGGATCACGGTGGAAGTGCCTCCGTGGGATCGCGGCGATTTGGAGCCAGAGGATATTCCCCTCGACATTCACTACGAGGACGAAGACATGATCGTGCTGTCCAAGCAGGCCGGGCTTGTGGTTCATCCCGCGCAGGGCCACTGGACCGGAACACTTGTGCATGCGCTACTAGCGCACTCGGACAAACTGGGGACACTCGCAGGCGAGGATCGTCCGGGCATCGTTCATCGGCTGGATAAGGACACGACCGGGCTTATGATGGTCGCCAAGAACGACCACTCACAAGCGGCGCTTTCCGAGGCTATCAAGATCCGCTCGATCGATCGTCGCTACGTCACGTTGGTGCACGGCTATATCGCTCCGGACACGGGGCTCATCGACGCGCCCATCGCTCGCGATTCGAGAGATCGCATGCGGATGGCGGTATCGGATCACGAAGCGGCCAAGCAAGCCGTGACCACGTTCAGGGTGCTCGAGCGGTTCATGGCTGGCGCTCGTGATGACGGCTACACGCTTGTTGAGTGCAAGCTCTACACGGGGCGGACTCATCAGATCCGCGTGCATATGGCGTACATCAATCACCCCGTTGTGGGCGATCAGGTCTACGGCAAGCGCAACGCGAAGTCCGATAGGGGCCTTGAACGGCAGTTCCTTCACGCCTATCGTCTCGAGCTCGAGCAGCCGATAACCGGCGCTCAAATCGCACTCCGCGATCCGATCCCGGAAGACCTCGCTCGCATCCTTCGGGCACTTGAGCCCGACTCCATGGGTCGTACGGAAGCCGGGGACGAGACCATGGCGGAGATCCTGCCACCGCGCCCCTAGGGAAGAACCTTACATCAGGGCATCCCAGATGTGCCCAAGTGGGGTATCAACCTGACGGCAAGCCAAAGTCTTTCAGGAGGTCGGCGATGGCTCAAGAAATGCACTCGGTGCTGTTGGTGGAAGATGATCTGCCCAGTGCGTATCTAGTGCGTTACCTACTGGAATCCGCAGGGTTTGAGGTCACGACCGCTCATGATGGCACGAGCGGGGTGGAGGCCGCGCTTGCCCACAAGCCGGACTTCGTCCTCATGGACATCATGCTTCCGGGCATGAGTGGACTTGATGCCACACGCCGGCTGCGTGTCGAGTACGGACCAGACCTGCCTGTGATTGCTCTGACTGCTTATGCGATGAAGGGCGACAGGGAGACCGCGATCGATGCGGGTTGCACCGGATTCATCACCAAACCAATCGATCCATCGACCTTCGTTGATGAGGTTCGAGCCTGCCTCTAGAGCCCGGGAGCCCTTCATGCGTGTGATGATTGCGGAAGACGATGCGGCGAGCCGATACCTCCTGAGGGCCATGCTAGTCAGCGCCGGACACGAGGTTGAAGAGGCCGAAGATGGTCTCGCTGCGCTTGAGAAGGCCCGGGTCCTCCCGCCTGACATACTTGTGACCGACATCCTCATGCCGCGTATGGATGGCTACCGCCTCTTGATGGAGTGGAAGCAGGATCCGGCTCTTTCACAGGTTCCGGTCGTTATGTTGAGCGCCACGTACACGGATACCGAAGATGAGCGCTTGGCTCGCGATCTGGGCGTGGAGGTGTTTCTCACCAAACCCGTCGACCGTGTGCGTTTGCTTGAGGTCCTCGGTTCGGGCGCCCGGGTCACGCCGATGGGGGCGGAGGCAGTTTCGAGTATCGGGACTCGCGAAGTGGCTCTCGATCGATACAGCGGTCGGTTGGTCAGCAAGCTCGAAGAGAAGTTCGAGGAGCTCTCGATCGCCAACGAGCGTCTTGAGGCGACCGTGAGGCTGCTCTCCGACGAGGTCGAGGTCAAACGGCGCTTGCTCGAAACAATCGCACGAGCCGACCAGATGAAGACGGACTTTCTAGCCATGGTTTCGCATGAGCTTCGCACGCCGGTCGCAGGAGTCCTCGGCTACTCGGAGTTGCTGGCGCGTGACGACATTGACGTCGAGGCGCGTTCGACGGCAAAGCGCGGGCTTTCGCGTTCCACGGAACGATTGAACGCGATTCTCAATGAGATACTCGAGGCGCTGAAGATCGAGGCTGACAGCGTTCGTATGAGCCGGCACGAAGTCGATCTTGGCGAGTTACTAGGTGCGATTGCCGCTGGCCAAAGATTTGACGCCGCCCATGACATCAGACTCGTTGTTCCCGAAAGCGCGATCACGACGCTTGGTGACGCGGACATGCTACGCCTCGCAGTCGAGCACCTCGTTGCCAACGCCATCAAGTTCTCGCCTGATGGCGGTGCGATTACGCTTGGGGTTCGAGAGGTGTCCAGTGGGATTGAGATTTGGGTGACCGACGAGGGGATTGGGATTGCTTCCGATCAGCTCGAGCACCTTTTCGAGCCATTAGTGCAAGGGGATATGACTTCGACGCGGCAGTTCGGTGGTGTGGGCCTCGGGCTCCACATAGTCCGGCGCATCATCGAAGCGCATGAAGGTACCGTTCAAGCGGCGTCTGTTCCGGGCAGCGGTTCTACGTTCACGGTCTTCTTGCCGGTCGAAGTGCCCGAGCCCTAGGCCCGCTTGGCAGGTGGGGCGCGTCGAGTTCTTACGGAGCCCGCAGCGCAGCGCCGATCGACATCTCGGTATCGTAAGAGAGCGCTTTCGCTCCGCCGAAGAGGGCCATTCCCAAGATTTCAGATCGCCTAGCGCTAAGCCACGGGAACACCCCGGTGTTGTCTGGATCGATCAACACGAGCGCCGAGCGAGTGCGCGCAAGCATCGGACCTGCCGCTAGTGCGTCAGGAAACGCGACTCCGGTTGCGAATCCCACTCGGGGGTCCTGAAGCGTTCCGGTTGAGTAGCCCCATTCTGCTATTGCTCGCGACGTGGCGTATCTGTCCGCGCCCCACACGCGCGTGGGTTCAGGCAGCGCCGTTTGGACCGATGCGAAGATCGCACGGGTCCCGCCCACGATCAGTGACTTGCGTGCACCCAGAGTCGTGATGGCGTTGGACGTAGCGGTCGGCAGTCCCTCGGGGGCCGTCAGCAGGATGGGCCAACCTGAGGCTGCCGCCAGGGGAGCGACCGACAAAGCGTCGGGGTAGTTGCGGCCCGAAGAGATTACGACGCGCTCAGGGGCGACACCACCGTTTAGGGACTTCACTCTGCCAGCGATGAGCGCGGCGGTCGCGTAGCGATCCGCTCCGCCCATGCGTTCGATGACAGGCGAGCGGGGGTACTGAAGGCTTCGCAAGGTGGACTCAACGGCCGGTGAAATGGCCTGGGTGCCTCCAATGATGATGATCCTCGCGGGTGCCAGCCTCAGCAGCTCATCGCGTGTGGCCGCTGGAAGCGAGGTCTGCCGCGTGAGGAGCAGCGGCCCCGAACCGGCCTTGGCAAGCACGCTAGCTGACAGACCATCGGGCCAGTTCTGCCCAGAGGCGATCACGATTGTGTTGAGCGGACCTGTGAAACTAGAGCGACTGATTGCCGCCGCAGTCTCGTAGCGGTCGGTGCCCTGGTGCCTGCTGGCGTCCAGCGCAGGGATGGAGGGATCGACCACGACCGACGTGGTGCTCGTGGAGGCATCGAACCTGTCGTCGGCGAATGCCCGCACCCATACCGTCTGAGCCCCGCCGGCAGGCAGCAACACCCTCCCTGCAGTGGATGTGGTCGCGTACTCGGATCCGCCGAGGACCCCGTAGCGGTAGCGCACGTTGGCCCCCTCGGCCGGCGACCAGACGAGGAGCGCTTCAAGCCCACCCTGAGGGCTTGCAGACACCGTAACGGGCATCTGTGACGGAATCGTACTTGTCATCTCATTGAAGGCACTCATGGCATCGAGCCTGCCCCAGCCGGTCTCAGAGTCAAAGCCGGGTGCGTTGTAGGATGCGTCGGCTGTCGTGGTGGCTATGCGAGCCATCTCGGTGGCGCTGAGACTGGGCACCAGTGACCACAATGTGCCCAAAGCGCCCGCAACGAGCGGAGAGGCGAATGAGGTGCCGCGCACGGTGTAGGTCGTGCCTGTGGGGCCGGCGACAACTACCTGCTCGCCGGGCGCGACTACATCGAGTTCATCGCCGTATGAAGAAAAGACCGAGCGGGTACCTGTGTCCGGGTCGATCGACCCGACGGCAAGCGCGCCTTCACATGCGGCGGGATACCACACCCCGGGATAGTATGTGCTGCTCGATACCAAATCCGCACCATTGCCCGCCGCAGCGACCACGAGCATCCCCTTGGCGGCACAGTAATCCACGACTTCCTGCCACATCGCGCGTGCCTGTGGATCAGGAGTGAAGCTGCCCGAGATGGTCGCGGGCTCGCCGAGGGAGACGTTAGCCAGCTTGACTCCGTCGTCAGCGGCGTCCATAAGAGCGTCCATCGTGTCGATGGACTCACCGTTGCCGGTCCTATCGAGCGTCTTATACACGCGGATTGTGCTCCGTGTGTATCCAAGCGAGCCCGCCACCGCGTAGCCGTTTCCGGTCTGGGAGCCAAGCGCTGAGGCCACGCGAGTGCCGTGGTAGTACGGATAGTAGTCATCCGTGGTGTCGCTATTGTTCGAGACGTAGTTGTGGACCGGCACGATGCGGCCCGAATCTTCCATCGCAGACGCACTGACCCCTGAGTCGATGACCGCGACCGTGATGCCGGCCCGATCGGGCTCGAGGCTGAACTCCGAATCGCTGTACACGGCTTCCCACACCGGTTCGACGGCAATCGAATTGGGGAACAGGTCGTTCGGTCCTAGGACCTTGCGCTGATTGCTGTACTTGGTGTCATTGGGAGGGACGGTTTCAAGTGCCTGAACCCGGCCGGCAGGAGCTGCCGCAGCCACTCCCGGTACGGAATCGAGCTTGGCGGCCAAAACGGAGGCGCTTGTGCCGTCTGGTACGGCGATCAAGGCCAGCTCGGGTCGACGCACGCTCACGTCACCAGGTGCGACCCCCAGCCTACTGAGCGCAGAGAAGTCTGAGGTGCTCATGACCTGGTCTTCGTAAAGGACGATGACGCTGCGGGATTCCGGCGTCGAGCTTGTGGGTATGGCCCGTGTCGAACTCGCAAAACCCGGTGTTGCGGATGCGAGCATACAGGCGGTGATTACGAGTGCGAGGGCGCGGCGCATGGTTGCCTTCCGTCGAATTGCATACCTTCGGATTGTAACGCCATACACTCCGATGGGGTACGCCCGTTGGCCACACGACACTCTTGGCACCAAAGCCGGCTGATGGTATCTTCTTTCAGACCTTTAAACCCGGTCCCGTGAGGCCGGCAAGGAATCCATACCGATTCGGACGCCTTTGCGCTCTTCCGGCTCCACTCGATGTGCCTTCTTGCCGACCGCAGGAAGGCTCTTTTTGTTCTAGGGAGGCACGGTGGAGTACCGCACCAAGGCCGTCGTCATGGACGGCGAAGCCATCGAGCGAGCACTGACGCGCATCGCGCACGAGATCCTCGAGGCCAACAAGGGGGCAGACGGCATCGCTCTCGTGGGCATCGTAACCAGGGGCGCAGCTCTTGCCGAGCGGCTCGCGAGCCGCATCCTTCAGATCGAGGGAACGAAGGTGCCGGTCGGCTCGTTGGACATCAGCTTCTATCGGGACGATGTGGGAGTTCGTCTGAATCCAGAGGTCCACACCACAGACATCCCGTTCGAGGTCGAAGGGAACTCCATCGTGCTCGTGGACGACGTCCTTTACACCGGACGCACGATACGCGCCGGGATGGACGCGCTCATGGACTACGGACGGCCTTGCAGCGTGCAGCTCGCGGTCCTCGTGGACCGCGGCCACCGCGAACTGCCGATCCGCGCTGATTATGTCGGCAAGAACGTGCCCACCAGCGGTCAGGAGCGCGTCAAGGTGTTCCTCGGCGAAGCTGATGGTCGCGATACGGTCGAGATTCTTGAGGCGGTGGGGGTAGGTGAGTAGCTCGCTTTCCACCCAGCACATCATCTCGATGGAAGACCTGACTGCCGAGGATATCGCTCTCGTGCTCGATACGGCTGAGTCGTTTAAAGAAGTCAACGAGCGGCGCATCAAGAAGCTGCCGACTCTGCGTGGTCGTACCATCATCAATCTGTTCCTTGAGCCCAGCACTCGTACTCGCACGAGCTTTGAGATTGCGGCCAAGCGCCTGTCCGCCGACGCGGTCAACATGACGGCTTCGGCAAGCGCGACGGTCAAGGGCGAGTCTTTGCGCGACACGGCGCAGACGCTTTCGGCCATGGCGTGCGACCTGATCGTGGTGCGCCACAAGTACGCCGGCGCCCCAGAGGTGCTCGCAGAGTGCATGGACACACACGTGATAAACGGCGGCGACGGGATGCACGAGCACCCGACGCAGGCCTTGCTCGACTTGTTCACTATGAAGCAAAGCCTGGGGCACCTTGAGGGACTTACGGTTGGCATCGTGGGCGACATCTGCCACTCGCGCGTGGCTGGCTCACTCGTACCTGCGCTTCGAAAGGTCGGTGCACGTCCGATCATCATCGCGCCGCCGACATTGCTGCCTGCGCGTCCCGATGTGCTGGGCGCCGAGGTCTCGACCTCGCTTGACGACGTGCTTCCCGAACTCGACGTCGCCTACATGCTGCGCATCCAAATGGAGCGCGCCGAAGGGATGCCGTTTCCCAGCGTGCGCGAGTACGCGCGGCTCTTCGGCATGAACAGCGCGCGGCTTGCTGCGATGAAGCCGAGCGCTCTTGTCATGCACCCGGGTCCGATGAACAGAGGCGTCGAGATCTCCTCGGCGGTAGCAGATTCTGATCGCGCGATCGTTCTCGATCAAGTCAACGCGGGAGTCGCGGTGCGTATGGCCGCGATGTACCTGCTTTTGGGAGGTGAGAGCGGTGGCGCTGCTGCTTAAGGGAGGTCGGATGGTCGACCCACAGACAGGCCTTGATGCCGTGCTCGACATGGTGATCCGTGACGGCCGCATCGTTGAGATCGGCGAGGACCTCGAGATACCCAAGGGTACCGTCATCGAGTGCGCCGAGAAGATCGTGGTCCCGGGACTCGTGGACATCCACACGCACCTGCGCGAGCCGGGGCGCGAGGACAAGGAGACCATCGAGAGCGGTGCTAAGGCGGCGGCACATGGCGGGTACACGGCTGTGTGCGCTATGCCCAACACCGATCCGATCAGCGAGACCGGCTCTCATATCCGCTTCATCGTGGAGCGTGCTGCTGAGCGTGCGATCGTGCGCGTGCATCCGATTGGCGCCTGCACCGCCGGCCAGTCCGGTTCTGCACTCGCTGAGATCGGCGACATGGTCCTCGCGGGCGCCGTCGCGATATCGGACGACGGTCGTGGCGTGCAGAACGCCGGCATGATGCGCCTCGTGATGGATTACGCCAAGCAGTTCGGGATCACCGTCATCAGCCACTGCGAGGACGAGTCGCTCGCGGCCAAAGGCGTCGTCAACGAAGGCGTCGTAAGCACGCGACTGGGACTGGCGGGTTGGCCTTCAGCCGCCGAGGAGATCGTGGTGGCTCGCGATATCGCGCTAGCTGAGCTCACCGGATGCCGATTGCACCTGGCGCATCTGTCCACCGCAGGCAGCGTCGAGTTGGTGCGAGCTGCCAAGGCCCGCGGCACTGCGATCACGGCTGAGGTCACCCCGCATCATCTGTTCTTGGACGAGGACGCGATCACACGCTCCTACGACACGAACCTCAAGATGAATCCGCCTTTGCGCACTGCTGCGGACCGCGAGGCGCTCGTGGCCGGGCTCATGGATGGCACCATCGACTGCATCGCGACCGATCACGCCCCTCACGCGCCGCATGACAAGGCGCTCGAGTTCGAGTTGGCGCCGTTCGGTACGACCGGACTTGAGACGGCCCTGTCGCTCGTCATCACACATCTGATCGAGCCGGGCCATCTGGATTGGTCAGCACTCGTGTGCACCATGGCCGTGGCACCTCGCGAGGCACTCGGGCTTGCGCCCGTTCGCTTTGAGAAGGGTGCAGTCGCCGACATCACGATCATCGATCCGGAGGCGCGCGTGGAGGTCACACGCGAGTTCTTCGAGAGCAAATCGTCCAACTCAGCATTCCTCGGGGGTAAACTCCTCGGCAAGGCAACTGACGTCTTGGTCGAGGGGCAATTCGCTCTTCGCAACGGAAAGGTGGTCGGTAGGTGACGCGAGCACGCGCCATCCTGGCACTCGAAGACGGGACCGTGTTCAACGGTTTCGCGTGCGGCGCCCAGGGTGAGGCCACCGGCGAGATCTGCTTCAACACCTCGCTGTCCGGATATCAGGAGGTTCTGACCGACCCGAGCTACGCAGGTCAGATCGTCACGATGACCATGCCTCACATCGGTAACTATGGGGTCAACGGCGCGGACATGGAGTCACGCGGTGTGTTCGCGCGCGGTTTCGTGGTGCGCGAGATGTGCACGACGCCGAGCAACTGGCGCTCCGAGGAGTCTTTGCCCGAGTTTCTGGGCCGACATGACGTGGTCGCAATCGAGGGGGTCGACACGCGGCAGCTCACGCGCCATATCCGTGAGGCCGGAGCGATGCGCGCGATCATCTCGACGACGGACCTGATCCCCGAGTCGCTCGTGGCCAAGGCCAAAGCGTCGGCCCCGCTGACCGGACGCGATCTGGTCGCCGAGGTCGCAATCACCGATGCATTCCGTTGGGGCGATGCCGGGCCTGAGGGCAGTGTCCCGGTCGACACCGGCATACTGCCTGTAAACCCGCGCTACCGCGTGGTGGCCATGGACTCGGGAATCAAGTACAACATCTTGCGCCAGCTGGCCGAGGCTGGCTGCGAAGTGACCGTGGTCGCGCCCACGACCTCAGCTGCTGATGTCTTGGCGCTTGAGCCCGACGGTGTGTTTCTGGCCAACGGCCCGGGCGATCCGGCGGCAGTCGAGTACCTCTACGGCACGCTTCGCGAGCTTCTGGGCGCAAAACCGCTCTTTGGCATATGTCTGGGTCACCAGATGCTCTCACTGGCGGTCGGCTGCGACACCTACAAGCTCAAGTACGGGCATCGCGGTGGGAACCAGCCGGTCAAGAACCTGCTCACAGGCCGCGTCGAGATCACGAGCCAGAATCACGGCTTTTGCGTGGACTTCGGCTCCATCGGCGAGCTTGTGGAGGCAGACAGCGGCGGACTTGTGCACGATGCCAACGATCTGGCCGCATGGTCGTTGGCTGGCGTGGCACCTGTGGTTCGCTCCGAGCGTTTCGGTCGCATCCAGCTGACCCACATCAACCTGAACGACATGACCACCGAAGGAATCCGGCTGCTCGACACGCCTGCCTTCTCGGTGCAGTACCACCCTGAGGCCGCTCCCGGGCCGCATGACTCGCGCTATCTGTTC
>JAHIQC010000074.1 GCA_018902765.1 Actinomycetota bacterium
AAGGTAGCGATCATGGGTGATCAAGAGAAGCGTGCCCGGCCAGGTATCCAACAGATTCTCGACTACCGCGAGCATGTCTATGTCCAGGTCGTTATCCGGTTCATCCAAAATGAGGACGTTGGGCTTGTCCAAGAGGATGAGCATCAATTGGAGTCGACGCTTCTCCCCGCCAGACAGATCCGACACCGGCGTGGACAGCTGGACGGGTCCGAATCCGAGCCGCTCAAGAAGCTGGGATGGGGTCACCTCTTTGCCGTCGATCTCGTAGCGCGTCTTGTATCGAGCGAGTACCTCGCGAACACGGCTGTTGCCCAACACCTTCAGCTCATCGAGGTGCTGCGACAGTATGGCGAACTTGACCGTCTTGCCGATCTTCACATGGCCTGATGTCGGCTCGAGAGAGCCTTGAATGAGATTCAGCAACGTAGTCTTACCCGATCCGTTCTCGCCCAGAAGGCCAAACCTGTCTCCTGGGCCGATGAGCCACGTGAGTTTGTCGATCACTGTCTTGTCGCCGAAGCTCTGAGTCACGCCGACAAGGTCTACGACCTGCTTGCCGAGTCTGGAGACCGCCGTCCGCTTCAGTTCCAATGAGTTGCGGACAGGTGGTTCCTCGGCGATTAGAGAGCGTGCCGCTTCGATATGGAACTTCGGTTTCGTCGATCGCGCTCTGGCGCCGCGGGCGAGCCACGCAAGTTCCTTGCGCATGAGGTTTTGGCGCTTCTGCTCAGCTGTCTGCGCGGCCTCTGAGCGCTCGACGCGCTGGAGCACGTAGGCCGAGTATCCGCCATCGAACTGCTCGACCTGCCCGTCGTGTACCTCCCACATGCCTAGGCAGACTTCGTCGAGAAACCACCGGTCATGCGTGACCACCAGCAACGCCCCAGACTTCTTGGGCCAACGGCTCTTGAGATGTTCGGCTAGCCAAGCGATGGCGTGCACGTCCAGATGGTTGGTCGGCTCGTCAAGCATGAGCACATCGCACTGGCCTACCAGTACGCGAGCGAGATCGACACGCCGCCGCTGTCCGCCCGAGAGTTCGCCGATTCGGCTGTCCCAGCCGATATCTGCGATAAGTCCGCCGATGATGTTGCGGATTCGAGCATCGGCGGCCCAGGTGTACTCGGGTGCATCCCCGACGATCTCGTAGCCAACGGTCGCGCTCGGATCGAGTGCGTCTGACTGTTCGAGCATGCGGATGGTGGTGCCTCCGCGTCGTATGACTCGTCCGTCGTCGGGGTGAACCGCGCCCGAAAGTACGGACAGTAGCGTCGACTTGCCATCGCCGTTGCCACCGACAATGCCGATGCGTTCGCCCTCGTTGATTCCGAGAGAGACCGACTCGAAGACCTTCTTGGTCGGAAACTCCAGATGTATGTTCTCGCACCCCAGCAGATATGCCACTCGACGAACCTCGGTCCTTCAGAGCCTGTGAACGTAAGCGACACCGCGTAGGCGCCAAGTCGTTAGGATACCTGCCTTGCGGTATCGGTGGGGTGCTTCTGTTCTCGGTTCCTATGTGCCAAGCTTCAACAGGGCTCCTCGGGGCCGAAGCACCATTCGATATGGGGGCGCGAATTGGCTGAAATAGTTGTGCGCTGGCTCGACGCGAAAGGTGCTCTACACTCCGGCGACCTTCCCGACACGGGTCGCAAGGGCACGATTTCGTGGAGTTGGATCGATGTTCTTGCGCCTGATGAGGCGTCGATGCGCGAACTCGAGTTGCAGTTCGATTTGCATCCACTCGCCATCGAGGATTCAATCCACCAGCAGTCTCGCCCCAAGCTGGACAGTGATGGCCACGGATTCTTCATGGTCTGGCATACTCCGGAGCGCCTTGAGGACTCCGATTTTGTGGTAAGGGAGCTTGACGTGTTCATGGGGGATGGGTATCTCATCACCGCCCATGAGCTTCCTGTGGACTCCATCGATGTCGTCGCTGCTGACGCTGAGCGTGTTATGAGTCGCGGACAGGACTGGCTACTTCACGGAATCATCGATCACTTGGTCGACTCGACTTTGCCCATCGTCGACGAACTCGGTGACAGGCTCGAAGACATCGAAGACGCGATGCTCGGTCATCCCAGGCGTACCGATCTGGCTACTCTATACGGTGTCAGACGTCAGCTGGTCGCCTTGCGCAGAATCGTTGGACCCGAACGAGATGTACTGAGATCGCTCGCACGAGAGCGTGACGTCTTGAGCGAGGAAGCGTACCGCTACTTCCAAGACATCGGGGACCATCTGGCGCGCGTGGAGGATTCGATCGAGACATACCGCGAAGTTGCAGCAGCCGTGATGGATATCTACCTGTCCGCACAGTCCAACAGAATGAACGAGATCATGAAGGTGCTCACGGTGGTTGCCACCATCTTCATGCCTTTGACGCTGATCTCGGGTATCTATGGAATGAACGTGCTGCGAGGGATGTGGCCACCTGTCGATGCGTCATGGTCATTTGGCGTCGTGGTTGCGTCGATGTTGTTCATTGGAGCGGCAATGTCGATCTATTTTCGGAGGAAGAAGTGGTGGTAGAGATCCCCAAGTCTAATAAAGCCGATGAGGAACTCAGCGCGGAACTATCTCATGACGTCTGGACAGTTGCGAACATTATCACTGTGCTCCGACTCGTTCTCGTGCCCTACGCATTCGTGGTCTTGATCAACGGCAACTCTGACGTGTCCGCCTTCGCGTTGTATGCGGGAGCCGCTTCAACCGACTG
>JAHIQC010000075.1 GCA_018902765.1 Actinomycetota bacterium
CGCCTCGATCGCAAGCGTGCCCGAACCGCACATCGGATCGAGGAAGCCCCCGCCTGCGGCAGCGATCTGCGGCCATCCAGCGAACATGAGCACCGCTGCGGCCAGGTTCTCCTTCAAGGGTGCTTCAACCTGCATCCCCTGCTCGCGATAGCCCCTGCGGTGCAATGCGGAGCCCGCAAGATCGATGCTGATGACCGCGCTGCGGGAGCGTGCTGCGACATTCACGCGCAGATCAGGCGCGACCGTGTCCACGTTCGGACGCCGACCCTCAAGCTCGCGGAATCGGTCAACGATCGCGTCTTTGACCTTGAGCGCGCCGTATTTGGTGTGGGTGATGGGCGAACGGGAGGAAGTGAACTCGACGGCGATCGTGCCATCCACGCTCACGTGCTCCTCCCACGGCAAAGCAACCACGGAGTCGTAGAGCTCCTCGGGAGAACCAGCGGGCACCTCGGTGATGCGCACGAGCACCCTGGCCGCGAGCCTCGACCACAAACACGCGCGATACGCGGTCGCAAGATCACCGGTGAAAGACACGCCGGCACGTGCTGCACGCACGTTTTGAGCGCCAAGCGAACGCAGCTCCTCGGCGAGGAGTGCTTCAAGGCCCAAAGGGCACGGGGCGAAGAGTGTGAGAGGGCTATTCATGCGGCAACCCTAGCACACGTGGTGCTAGGAACCACCCATCGCTGAGTCGATTTGCGCCCGCGCGGTGTCGCTCACTGCTACAGTTCCGCCATAGCAGCGCACTTTGACGATGCTCGCCCTCCGCGAGCTGAGCTGTCCCGCGACTCCAGCGTTAAGTGAGCCCGGCGGCGTCAGGAGCAGCATCGAGCCCGTCGCTCCCTGAGTCACACCGCCTGCAAGCGCGTCAGCATATGACAGGCCCGTGGCGATTCCGAGGTTCCTCCAAGAAAGGCCGAGTGCCTGCGAGTGCTGGGCGAGCACGAGTGCTGTCTCGTAGCGATCGGTGCCCGAGATGCGCTGCACGGTGATGTCCAGCGCCTCGATCTGGGCGGTGGCGGTAGCGCCCACCGCGCTCATGCCGCCGATGATCCACGCAGAATCCACACCCAACTCGTCCAGAGCCTCGGCGGTGCGCGTCGGAAGCGCACTTTGGGTCGAGAGCAGGATCGGGCGGCCGGACTTGTATGCGGCCGGCGAGGCCGCGAGTGCGTCGGGGAAATCGGCGCCGGTGGCCACATACACGCCATCGACGATGCGGCCGGCGGCCAGAAGCCGCGTGCGGGTCTCGCTCGCCACGAGCGCGGCGGTGTCCCAACGGTCGGTCCCACCGATGCGCTGCACGGATACGCCGGGGATCGCGTCGACGGCGTCCGCGACCGCGGTCGCTACCGAGGAGCTCCCTCCCAGCAGATAGACCTTGGGAACGTCGAGTCTGTCTATCTCCGCGCGGATGACCTCGGGAAGGGCGTCAGGGCGCGTGAGCAGCACCGGTCCATCGACAGCACCTGCCAGTGCGGCCCCACCGAGTGCATCAGGCCAGTTCTCGCCGGTCGCCAGCACAACGGCGCCGGCGTCTCCGGCTCTTGGGAACGCCACCCACGACGACTGCACGCAGGTCTCGTAGCGCGACTGGCCGTATACCGGCTGAATGGTCTCGAGGTAGTCATCATCAACGTTGAGGTAGCGATACGGGTAAAAGCCGGTCTCCCCCCAGAAAGGGTACGGGATGTTCGCCATGACCGCGCCCGCGCCCGAGCTGCTCTCGTGATACCCGATGTAGCGCGTGTGCGCCGGATCGGCCCAACCCACGAACAAGACCGCATGCCCATAAGCCGCACCCAGTTGGTCCTTGGGACGCAAGATCATGTCGCCAGGCTGGAGCTCCCCTTTGTCGATGGGCTCGACCAGGCTCCGCGCATCTAGGTCGGCTGTCGACAGCGACAGCGGTAAGCCGTTTCGCGAGAGTACCCAACACATCGAGAGGAAGCCCGAACAGTCCTGACGGTAACCCTCGAAGTAGGTGCTTTGGCTGTAGGGCACGCCTCGGTCGATCCAACTCTTGCCGCGCGACGTGATCGTCGTGCGAGAAACCGCAAAGACCGAACCCGCCGAAGACAACACGAGAAGGGCGACCAGAGAGGTCGCGAAGATGACGCGCAGTGTGCGATGAGTACTGTGATTCCGTGTCGGCACTTGGGGCTCCTGAGCACGGCGGCTACGACTACTGTTCGATTATCGGCGCTTCGAGTCATTAACTGAGCGACGCGCGTCACACTCCATTATCTTA
>JAHIQC010000076.1 GCA_018902765.1 Actinomycetota bacterium
ATCTCCTCTGAGACCATCAGGACCTCGTGCACGCCCATCCGACCGCGATAACCGGTACCACCGCACTTCTTGCAGCCCTTGCCGCGATAAACCATCTCAGGCAGGTTGTCTGCGGGGAAGCCCGCATCGATAAACACCTGCGGCTTAGGCCGATACTCTTCCTTGCAATCCTTGCACAACTTGCGTGCGAGGCGTTGCGCAAGTATGCAGTCCACTGCCGAGGAGACCAAGAAGGGCTCCACACCCATCTCAATGAGTCGGGTGACCGCGCCCGCAGCGTCATTCGTGTGCAGTGTGGATAGTACGAGGTGCCCGGTAAGGGCGGACTCGATAGCGATCTTTGCAGTCTCCTGGTCACGGATCTCGCCGACCAGGATTACGTCGGGCGAGCATCGCAGGAATGAGCGTAGCGCCCGGCCGAATGTCAGTCCCGCCTTCGCGTTGGTCTGGCACTGGTTGACCCCAGGAAGCCGATACTCGACCGGGTCCTCGGCGGTGATGATGTGGCGTCCCGGATCGTTCAGCACGTTGATTGCTGCGTAGAGAGATGTGGATTTGCCCGAACCGGTCGGGCCGGTAACAAGGATCGCACCGTACGGCTTGGTGAACGAGGACTCGAAACGCTCTAGAGATGAGGGCAAGAATCCAAGGTCGGAGAGTCGGAGAAGAATGGAGTCCTTGCGCAGGATACGCAGAACGACTCTCTCGCCATAGACCGTCGGCAGCGTCGAAACACGGAAATCGAGCTTATGGGTGCCGATCGTGAGCGCACAGTGTCCGTCCTGCGGCTTGCGCGACTCCGCGATGTCCATCTCGGCCATGATCTTGAAACGCGACAAGATGGCGGCCTGTGTGGTCTTTGGACTACGCATGACCTCGTGCAGTACGCCGTCAACACGGAACCTGACTCGTAGATCCTTCTCCTGCGGTTCGATGTGGATATCTGAGGCGCGCTCGGCGACCGCTTTTTGAATGATGTAGTTGACCAGCTTGACGATTGGAGCGTCCGACTGAACGTCGGTGAGTGCCTCTAGTGCCGAATCATCCAGATCGTCGCTGCCGACAAACTCATCCGATTCGGAATGCTCGACCGTCTTGTAGAATTCCTCGATCGTGGCCAAGATCTCGTCTTTGGTCGAGATCGCGGGCTTGATCTCGTATCCGGTGATGATTCGCAGATCGTCCAAGGCGAGCACGTTTTGGGGATCGGCCATCGCGACGATCAGCTCATTGTCGCTCACAGACACCGGCATGAGCACGTAGCGCTCAGCGAGCTCCTTGGGGACGATGGAGACGGCATCGGGCTCCGGCTTTCGCACCGTGAAGTCGATGTACTCGATACCGATCTGCGCGGCCATGACCGATAAGATCGCGCCTTGCGTCGCGTACCCCAGATCCACCAGAACCCGGCCGAGGGGCGAACTCGTGGCGTTGTGCACCTCGAGCGCGTCGACGAGTTGCCTATCGGTGATGATTCCGGCTCGCATCAACAACTGACCGAGTCGCTGTCCCGCTTCCGCCACTGAAGAACCCCTCTGAGCTTTGGGGCGCGTACGCCCGTGGGAACGAGACCATGGTACGACAAACGCATGACATTGGCGCGAACACAGATCAGGGGAAACCATCGCATCATAGACCGAGCAGCAGCGTCAGGAGGGGGGCTTGGCCCTTGCGAGGTCATCGAACAGCACCTTGGCGATTCGCTGGAAGCGGTCGTATGTCTTGGATCCCGGCTTGACCCCAACACGTGCATCGCCGAACCACATCTCCACCGGGGCAACAAGTTCATGCACCGGAGGGGTGAATGCGGGAACGGCGGGGCGCTCAGAAACCTGCGATTCGCTGGTCGAGGGAGCGGCAGCGTGAGCCACACTCGCCGGCCGGTCTTCGGGAGCGCGTGATGGTACGGCGGCACTGGGTCGAGGGGCGACAGCCGGAGGAATCGGCGCCAAGGGCACTGACGCTATCGGCCGCGGTTCCGCTGTGGGCACAGAGCCAAACGACGATATGACCTGAGCAATCTCGGCTTCCGAGGTATTTTTGGGCTCGACGACGATAGCTGGCACTGGCTGTGGTGCGGGTGCGGGTGCGGGGATCGACATGGGCACGGCCACAGTCCGTGCGGGCGTGGGCGCAAGAGTCGGCTCGACCTTAGGTGCCTCAGGCGCGCCCGTGTCCAACTCCGCCACAAGATCTGCAAGCCAATCATGGTCTGCCTCATCGGCGGCTTGCTTGTGCTGTTCGTCCAACGTCTCTTGGTCGTCGAAGTCGAATTGGCTTGAAAGTGCCGGCGATGGGATATCGGTCACAAGACCCTGCGGCTGGGAGCCAACGCCGGGCTCCGGAGCCAAACTGGCAGCGCCGAGCGGTTCTGGTTCTGGTTCTGGTTCTGGTTCTGGTTCTGGTTCTGGTTCTGGTTCTGGTTCTGGTTCTGGTTCTGGCCGTGGCTCGAACTGCGCTACCGGCTCAGGCACGGGGTTGGGAGTGGGCACGATGCCCGGCGCCGGAATCGGCACCGAAATCGGCTCCTTCTGGACCCCGGGACTCTTGAGAAGCAGATCCGACTCGTCGATCAGTGAGTCCCAGTAATCTCCGCTGTTGGGCGTGGTGGCCGACTCGGGCTCAGGCGAATTCGGACGCCAGGTACCGGTGCGTAGAGGCTGGCTGAGTACTGCCGCCATGCCGCTCTGTGGCACGTCGAAAGGACTTCCATCGAGCGTCTGCGCCTGGGTCTCATCCGGGGCGGAGGCAAGCATCGGCCAATTCCCGGGAATGGGCATCGGCTCATCGGTCAACGTGTCCGCCTTCCGTGATCGCATCAGCGCAACGATCAGGAGCAGGATCGAGACGACGACGAGCGCGAACGTGGCGGCTAGGATTATCAGCCGAGTGTCCACGCTACTCCATGCTCTCCAGGATCTCGTACAGAAGACCGAGAAGTACGGCCTTCACCGAGTCCTTTTCGCGTGCATCTACAGGCAGGAGCGGAACGTGGTCAGCCAATTCAAGTTGGGCCCTCAGAGCCCTGAGGCTCTCAACGTCGTCGGCGTCCACCTTGTTGCCGGCCACCACGAAGGGCACATCGGACATCTCGGTGAAGAACCTGATCATCGAACGCGCGTCTTCGATGGTGTCGGGAGCCTGCGCATCAACGAGCAGAACGAATCCAAGCATCCCCTCAGACAGCGTCTCCCACATGAACGAGAACCGCTCCTGTCCGGGAGTTCCGAACAGGTACAGA
>JAHIQC010000077.1 GCA_018902765.1 Actinomycetota bacterium
CGACGCGCAAGAGAGCGTCCGGATACGTTTCTTCCCCCTTTCGGATGACATGATAGAACCATCGCTGGTCCAAGTAGTTGCGCAGACCGTTCCACGCGGCGTCCAACGTGGCGACGAAGCCAGCCTTTGACACTGCCTCTGGCCAGTGACGCCGCAGTGCGCGGCCTACGACGACGCCGGGAGAGCCGATCGCATAATCGACGAGCGTCTCAAAAATGGTTGGCGTGATGGCATCACATTTCTCCTCAGCCTCGGCATCCCAGTCGCTGAGGAGTTGAGCAAGACCGGAATCTTCTCCTGCACCCGTGGCGATGTCTTGCCGAACATCCCACCACGCCTGGCTGATCCAGTCCCAGTTGCCGGCCCGGCTTTCGATCCGCGCCAAGGCACGCCAAATCGGAAGCGCCCGGGCTTTATCGGTGATCCGCAGCCCGAGAACTTTCATCGCCGACATCAGCTGCTGACGGACGGTGCGACGAATCACCTGAAGGTTGTCGCTTCCGGCCGCTAAGGGGTCGGTCGCAGTAACCAGAAAAGGCGAAGGGTGGAATAAGCCCAGCAGCGTATGTCGTTTGTCGGTGGCCGAGAGCAATCGCCGTTTGCTGACCTCGGCATAGGTCAGCTTCTCCTCAGCCAGGAACTGCGCCTCGAGATCAAAGCTCAATGCCGCTGCCACAGATTGAGGGACTGCGCGAAAGCGGCTGAAGACCAGGAGCTTCCGAGGCAAAACGCCTCGGTCTTTCCATGCGCCGCGCAGCGGCCACCACGGGGCCGTTGGCATGAGCCACGGCAGGGCCATCTGTTTCAGCGGCATTAGTTCCTTGATGGCGCGGAGACGTGGGTGAGGCCACAGCTGTGGGCGTTCGAACCTATCCCGCATCGCCTTTGAAAGGTGAGCAACTCCATCGGCGGGAATGCGCCTCGACAATTTCCACGCCACGTAGTGATTCCCCATCGTTTGCATCGGCAGGGGAATCGAAGTCCAGTACGGCACCGCGCTTGACCGATGGCCATCCGTGAGACTGCCCGAAAGGTGCTTGAAGACGGTGATGTCCTCGCGAGTGATCGGTGCCGGCAACGACTCCGTTAGAAAGTGGTCCCACCCGTTCTCATGGGAGGCTCGCTCCGTGCGAGCGATGATCGGGCATAGCAGGGCCTCCACTGCCTGCCGCGAAGCCGCCGCTTCGGGCGACAATGGCTGGCCCTTTCGCAGCTCCTTCTCCAACAATTGAAACGCCACCTCGCACTCGCTCCTTTTGCGATGCGCATCGGCGTCCGACCCATAAAGGAAATCAACGAGATCGAAGAACTCCTCCCGGTGGGACGCTCCGGTCTCCTCTTCCCATCGGCGCGTGAACAGCCGGTACGGCGTCGCTGACAGCAGCAGCAGCGCGGGCGGTTCTTCAAGGTCGTCGCCGCGAAGCCGCCCGATGACGCGTTTGGCCGCTGGTTCCAGATCATCTGGCGGATCGAGTAGGTCCTGGAATCGCTGAAACTCGTCAAAGATGACCAGGTCGGGCGAGATCTCCTCAATGGCGCTCGCGGCGAGAGCATTGCGCAGGTGGGCAATTAGCTCCATTTCATCGAGTTCGCCGGAATCGTTCAGTGATCGAAGTTGCGCCACCAGATGCTCGCCCGCTTCAAGGCCAAACTCCTTCCGGACCGAACGCGCAAAGGCCTCCCGCAATGCGACGCTCGAGGCGATGTCGCGGTGCTGACGAATCGAGCTGCGCCAATGAACAGACGCATTTCGCTGGAACACGTCCTTGCCGAACGCGTCGAACAGGGCAGGCCACACCCGCTCGATCAGCACGTGGACGAGTGCCCGCTCCTCCTGGCGGCCATCGCGCCGGTGCTGCTTTCGGATGGGTATGGAGGTATCCGGGGTCAGGGAGTACAGATTGAGCCGCTTGTGGCTCGGGCGTTCGGATGCCGGCAGCAGCGAAAGACGATCCACCGGACAGTCTGCGGATTCCTGCTCCTCGCTCGGCAGCACCTCCAGAAGTTTGCGCCGGTTCTGGCGCGCGATGGCCAGGTTGCTGCACAGGTAGAACACGATGAGCGGGCGGGAGAGGCCACGCATCATCGAGCGAATCACATGTTGCGCCACAACCGTCTTGCCCAGACCGACCTCATCCGCCACAAGGAAGCGGCGTACGCGTTGGCGACGTCGAAATGCTTTGAGCACCGTCTCAACGGTCGCCGCCTGAAACGGTTTGAGGTTGGTCATAGCAGCCCCCGC
>JAHIQC010000078.1 GCA_018902765.1 Actinomycetota bacterium
GGGCACGCGCTCCGAGGAGTCATAGAGCGCACTCCTGACCTCAAGGTAGAGAGGACCACCCTCAGCGCCGAAGCTCTCTGATCGGTCGAGAACCGCGATGGCCTTGACGCCCGCAAGCGCCGCACGGACCTCCGCTACGGGGAAGGGACGGAATACGCGGATCTTGAGAACGCCAGCTTTGATGCCTCGCTCACGTAGCCCGCGGGCCACATGGCGCACATTGCCCGCACTTGAGCCGATCACGACGATCGCGACCTCAGCATCCTCCATGCCCCAGCCCTCGACTACGTCGAAGGGACGGCCGGAAATCTCGGAGAACTCGGCACCAACGGACTTGATGACGGCCATGGACGCGTCGATCGCCAAGCGCTGCTGTTTCTTGAACTCAAAATAGGGGCCGCCCAGACCTGAGAAGTTGCCGTGGCTGGAGGGGTTATCGGTATCCAGCAACGCATAGGCGGGCACGTAATCGCCCACGAACTCGGCGACAGTATCGTCATCGAAGATGTCGGCGCGGTCGATGGAGTGCGTAGTGATGAACCCGTCCAGACATGTCATCACGGGAAGCAGCACGTCCGAATGCTCGGCGATGCGCACAGACATGATCGTGTTGTCGTACGCCTCCTGAGCGGTCTCTGCGAACAGCATGACCCAACCTGTATCGCGAGCGCCCATGGCATCGCTGTGGTCGCAGTGGATGTTGATCGGGGCTGACAGCGCACGGTTCGCGTTTGCCATAACGATCGGCAACCGCATCCCCGAAGCGATGTGAAGCTCTTCCCACATGAGCGCAAGGCCCTGTGAGCAAGTCGCTGTCATGACGCGCGCACCAGCAGCCGATGCACCGACGCATGCGCTCATGGCGGAGTGCTCAGACTCAACGGTCACGTACTCGGTGTGGCATCGACCTTGCGCCACGTACTTGGCAAACTCCTCGACGATCGTCGTCTGAGGCGTGATGGGATATGCAGCCATGACGTCCGGCTTGCATTGGCGCATCGCCTGGGCGACGAGCACGTTGCCTGTCTCAGCTACGGTTGTCTGATCGGCCATCTGCTACTTCACCCCCGGTAGTTCGCAGCCTTCGGGAACCATCTCGATCGCGCTCTTGCCGAATTTGGGGTTGGTGGGGCACTCGTTTGCGCAGATCCCACAACCCTTGCAGTGCGCGAGGTCGAAATCGACGACCTTCTCGTCCTTCACGACCACGGCCGTGTCCGGACAGAAGATCCAACACAGCATGCACTGGGTGCACACTTCGTCATCGCGGTACGGGCGTTCGCTGCGCCAGCCCCCGACGTTGTAATCATCCGAGTTGCCACTCTCGGGAATGATGGCCGCATGAGGAAAATCCTCGACGGTCCATTCATTGATATTCGAGATGTCCCATTTCACGCTACCGTCACCTCCTGGTATGCACGATCAACGGCCGCGAAGTTGGCGTCGATCATCTCCTGACCGAACTTCTTGGAGAGGTTCTTGGCCAGCAGACCCTTGAAAGTATCGACGTTGATGACACCTGTGACCTTGGTGAACGCACCCACGATAGGAGTGTTGGGAATGTCGCGCTTGATGGTGTCCAAAGCGATGCCGGAAGCATCGACACAGGCCACAGTCACCGTATCTGCTACACCCAGAGCCTTCTTGACCGTCGCAGCGGGCGAGCAGGTGTTGATGATTATCGATCCGTTTGGCTTGATACCCTCCGTGACGTCGACGACGTCGATGAGCGAATCATCCAATACGATGACCACGTCGGGAAACTCGATGTTGTTGTGTATCTCGATGGGCTCATCGCTGATACGGGTGAACGCCTTGATGGGCGCACCCATGCGCTCAGGGCCATACTCAGGCATCGCCTGCATGTACTGATCTGCGGACAGCGCTGTCTCAGCCACGACCTTGGCCGCGGTGACGGCACCCTGTCCGGCACGCGCATGCCAACGAATCTCCGTCAGCTGCATGGAACTCCCCTTTCTCAATCGAGACCGCCGTATACCGAGCTGTCCAGGCTGGTCGCTCGTGCATAGGTCGGCGGGCAGGTCACAACAGAGTACGCGGGGGTGAGCGGTGTACGGATGTATTGTGACGGTCAACGGATTGAGATTATCGGTGAACGGTGACCAATAAATGGCAACATGCGCCTAGGTCACATCTCCCGACGAGCCTCCAACGCGCGTCCGAGGGTGACTTCATCCGCGTATTCCAAGTCCCCGCCCACAGGAAGACCTGACGCGATCCGCGTCACACGCACCCCGAGTGGCTTGATAAGGCGTGCGAGGTAGAGCGCGGTGGTCTCCCCCTCCACGTTCGGGTTGGTGGCGATGATGACCTCAGTGACCGCGCCATCCCCGAGTCGGGCCAGTAGCTCATGCACGCGAAGCTGCTCGGGTCCGATGCCATCGATGGGCGAAATGGCTCCCTGCAGCACGTGATATCCGCCGCGAAACTCCCCGGTCCGCTCTACCGCGACCAGATCACGTGGCTCTTCCACGACGCAGATCGCTGTCGCGTCACGACTCGTATCCGCGCAGACCTCGCACAGCTCGGCCTCCGCGAAGTTGAAGCATCGCGAACAGAAACGAATGGTTCGCTTCACCTCGACGATGGCCTCCGCAAGCCGCGTCGCACTCTCCGGCTCTGAGCGCAAGATGTGATACGCCAAGCGCTGAGCGGACTTTGGACCGACTCCCGGAAGCCTCTCGAGCTCCTCGAGCAGTCGCGCTATGGGGGCTGCGTAGCGCACTGCTACATCAGGCCCGGGATGTTCATGCCCCCGGTCACTGCGGACATCTTGGCACCGGCGAGCTCCTGAGCCTGACGAAGCGCCTCGTTTGTGGCGGCAGCTACGATGTCCTCCAGCATGGCCACGTCATCTGGGTCTACAGCCGCCGGATCGATCGAGACGCTCTTGACCTGCAGATCGCCGGTCATGGTCACCTTGACCATGCCGCCGCCGGCGGACGCCTCGACACTCTCGCTCTTGAGCTCTTCTTGCACGCGCGCCATATCGGCCTGCATCTTCTGCGCTTGCTTCATCAGATTGCCCATGTTCGGTTTCACTTGACTGGATCCTTTCCGTCTCCCGCATCGTGCGGGTGCTCGGCAACCATCTCGGCGCCTAACTCCGTCATGAGTAGATGTTCGATGCTGTGTTCCTCGGCAGACTCAGGGGCGGGTACAGAGACAACGGCCTGCGGAGTGTTGTGAGACAGGGTCTCGTCGACGACCGGAATCGGAGCATCGACATGCACTGAGGGCTCGGGAGTCACGATCGGCTGGACCGCACCACGCCCCTGCTGGAAGCGATACGGCGGCACAGACCCGAGCACCTTGGCCAATGCGGTCCCGAGCACTTCGCGGGTCTCAGGCGCGCTTACGATCGCGATCGACTGATCGGCGGGGAACTCCACAACCATCGTCACGCCGTCGGGGTCTATGTCCACCTCGGTGCTGGCGAAACCTCCGGCCCGCGAGGGCTTTATGCGCCTGAACTCGGCCAGAACCGCGGGCCAGGCACGCTTGATGTGAGCGCGATCCAGCGGACCTGAGCTGTGCGGCACCTCTGCAGCCGCGGGTTCTGGTGTCGGGGGTTCCGAGGCAGGTGCCTCAGAGCCTGAAACTGGGGCGGCGTGTGCGGGTGCGACCGCAGCAGGCTGCGCCGCGGGATGCGACTCGGCCTGCTTCACGGGCGCGACAGGCGCACTGGCCTGAGCGGCTGCTTCAGCTACCGAGGATTTCGATACGGCGGGTGCGACAGCGGGGCCGGCCTGTGATCCGCGGATCTCGAGCATCTCGACCCTCTCCGCAAGTGCGTCGAGGGTCAGGTCACCCTCGGGTCTGGCCATGCGCGTGAAAGCCACCTCAAGGGACAGCCTCGGGTCGCTTGACCAGCGCAGCTCGGCACCTAGGTCGCCGAGGGTGTCCAGGATGCGCGCGAGTCTGGCGGGGGTGAAACTGCCGGCCTGTGTGACGATACGGGCAAGTTGTTCGCCGGTGGTGTCGACGATACCGGCCGGATCTCCCACGACCGAAGTAACATAAAGGTCGCGTGTGTGGCCTGTGAGCTCTCGCACGAACTCGGCCATGTCTACGCCGGACTCGCCCAGTCGGGCCACAAATCGGAAACACCCGACGACATCGCGTGCGGCGATCAGATCGCTGATCTCAACAAGCAGGGCCGTATCGACCTGCCCGAGAAGCCCCTCGACGTCGTCTAGGGCTATCGACCGTCCGGTGAAGGCTGAGAGTTGTTCGAGAGTGGTGATAGCGTCTCGCATCCCTCCCGCCGCGTGCTTGGCGACCAGGGTGAGGGCACCCTGCGCCACAGTGATGCCCTCCTTCTCGCAGATGTACTCAAGGCGTTTGACGAGGTCATCGACGCCGATTCGATGAAAGTCGAAACGCTGGCAGCGCGAATGTATGGTCTCGGGAACCTTGTGTGGATGGGTCGTACACAAGACGAAGACGACCTTGGCCGGCGGCTCCTCGATGCTCTTGAGCAGCGCGTTGAACGCCCCGGTCGAGAGCATGTGAACCTCGTCGATGATGTATATCTTGTAACCGCCGCGAGTGGCCGCATACGCCAGTCGGCCGATGATCTCCTCGCGGACGTTGTCGACGCCCGTGCGAGAGGCGGCGTCGACTTCGAGCACATCGGGATGCCGGCCGTGAGCGACATCGAGACACTGCTCACAGGTTGTGTCCGGATCGGGCGTGGGGCCCTTCTCGCACAGCAGGGCCTTGGCGAGGATACGTGCTGTCGTGGTCTTTCCGGTCCCTCGGGGGCCGGTGAACAGATATGCGTGAGCGACGGTGTCCTCGGCGATGGCGTTTCGCAGAGTGCGGGTGATGTGGGACTGGCCGACAACATCGTCGAAATCAGATGGTCGGTACTTCCTGTACAGGGACTGATGGGCCACGTTGGAGCCTCTTTCGGGAGTCATGTCTCGCGTTGCGAGTATACCGCCTGCGACTGACAGCCGCTCAAAGTCGACAGCGCCTCGAGCGGACCCCGGACACCCAACAGAGGCCGCTTATGGCTGCTTCCTTCCGGACCTGACCAGGTTCGCGACATGTCGCCATCCGAGGCCCGCTCGAGGCGCTGCGAGCACACAGTATAGCGCGCTCGAGTGCGAAGCGGCCATGTCACCTGACGAGCGATTCGCAGCCTGCTCGGACTCGCGCGCCAACGACGTGATACGCTCCGCATGAGGGCCACTCAGAACACGGAGTCTCATGCTCAACCGAACGCCGCTTAGACGCAATCTGATGCTGATCACAGCGTGTGTGGTGCTGGCAGCAGCACTTCTGAGTGCGGGCTTTGTTGCCTGGGCTTTGACCCCGCTCGGGCCTTCGCCTGAAGCACTCGAGGCCCTGAAGAGCGATTCAGAGGTCGGTGTCACCGAGGCGCCGTACGGCTGGGTGTTCGCCGCGACAGATGATGACCCGGTCACAGGGTTCATCTTGTACCCCGGCGGCCGGGTGGATCCTCGATCGTATGCCCCGTTCGCGCGCGACCTTGCCATGCATGGGCACGCTGTCATCGTCGTCCCCATGAGGCTCAACCTTGCGGTGCTGAGCCCCGACCGAGCGGCGGACGTGATCGCCGCAAACCCGAGCATCAGGTCGTGGACCATCGGGGGTCACTCACTTGGTGGGACCATGGCCGCCGCGTATGCCCAGAAGGCCCCGAAGTCCATCGACGCGCTCGCTCTTCTGGCCTCGTATCCGGCCAAGAGCACAGATCTGTCCTCCTCGGACATCAGCGTCATTTCCCTATACGGGACACGCGACGGAGTCCTGTCAGCCGAATCATTCAAGCAGGCGGTGCCACGTTTGCCTGATTCGACCGAGTTCGTGCCTATCGAGGGCGGGAACCACGCCCAGTTCGGGAGCTACGGCTCTCAGCCCGGCGACAACCGTGCCGAGGTCGACGCTCAGACCCAGATGGAATCAGCGGTCGATGCGGTCGCGACGATGATGCGTCCGCTCAGGTTGCGCGTGCGCTAGAACCCGCGCCACGCCCCGAGGACTTTGTCCACCCGCGACTCCATGCCCGACCCGACCGAGCCGGTCGCCCCCAAGATGATCACGCGCGTCAACTCGAGCCGATTCTCGAGCAGATAGTCTCGCGTCGGCGAAGGCAACTCGTCCACACTCACAAACAGCACGGGTGCGCGCAGTCGCGCGGCAAGCGATGCGCCACTGATCGCATCAGGGAACTTCGCGCCCGTTGCCAGCAGAAGCCTCTCCGGCA
>JAHIQC010000079.1 GCA_018902765.1 Actinomycetota bacterium
CAGCACCACCACGGCGACCGCGTGGCGCTATCTTGGCCTGCCGCTCGGCGCCTTCACCGGTGCGCTACTGACCATCGTGCTCGTGGTGCGTCTCGCGTCATGGCGCGGGCGCTTGGACACAGCATCGCTGCTGCTGGCAGGAGTCGCCATCAGCTATACCTTGGCCGCGCTCACCTCGTTTGTGATGGTGCTCTCGCGCGAGTCCATGGCCTCGGTGGTCTTTTGGATGATGGGCGGACTCACCGCTGCTTCATGGAAGTACGTGGCGGTCATCGCTCCGATGCTGCTTGTTGGCATCATTCTGCCACTCACGCATGCGCGCGAACTGAACCTCATGCTGCTCGGCGACACCCGGGCCTCCGAACTCGGTGTCGATGTGGAGCGATTCAAGCGTCTGATCTTGGCTGCAGGCTCGCTTCTGACCGCCGCCGCCGTATCGGTGAGCGGGCTCATCGGCTTCGTCGGGCTCATGACGCCCCATGCCGTGCGCCTCGTTCTGGGCCCCGACCACAAGATGCTCGTCCCGGCGTCGATGCTCGGGGGAGCGACGGTCATGGTGCTTGCTGATCTTGTCGCCCGAACCGTGCTCGCTCCGGTGGAGATTCCCGTCGGGATCGTCACGGCGCTTGCCGGAGGCCCGTTCTTTGTGTGGTTGCTCATCCGGGGAGAGCGCACATGAGCGCAGCCGCCTCCAGAAGCGTCAACGCCGACCCGAACGCGCCCGGTGTACGGTTCGCCGCACTCGCGGTCGGCTACGGCCAGCGCGCGGTTCTTCGCAATGTGGAGCTCGGCGTGAAGCGGGGCGAGATCCTCGGTCTCGTGGGGCCCAACGGCGCGGGCAAGTCGACGCTCGTCAAGGCGATCACGGGAGCTGCCGACGTACTCGCAGGCTCGATCGAGATCGCCGGCGTGTCGCTGAACGATCTGGACACGAACCAGCGCGCGCGCCTCGTGGCGGTCGTTCCGCAGTCGCTGCCTAGTCTGTTCGCATTCACCGCCTCCGAGTTTGTCGCGATGGGGCGACACCCGCACATGAGCCGCATGGACTCGCTTTCCGACGCCGACGAGGCGGTCGTGGCGCGCGTCATGGAACTCACCGATACCATCAGGCTTGCCGAGGAACGCGTCGACACGCTGTCAGGCGGCGACTTGCAGCGCCTCACTTTGGCGCAAGCTCTGGCTCAGGAACCGCAGGTGCTTCTTCTCGACGAGCCAACGAGCCATCTGGACCTCAACCACCGCCTCCAGGTACTCGACTTGGTCAGGCGACTGGCTGACGACGGTCTGGCCGTCATGGGGGTGTTCCACGATCTGGACCTCGCCGCTCGCTACAGTGACCGGCTTGCGGTCGTGCACGATGAGATTGTGGCGCCGTGTGGCCCTCCCGAAGACGTACTCACCGCCCAGCTGGTCCGCGAGGTCTTCGCGGTGCGGGCGGTCGTGGGTCCTGATGCAGTGACCGGAGCGGTCGCGGTGACCCCGGTGCTCCGCGAGCAAGCGGTCGATCCAATCGGATGTCGCGTCTTCGTTTTGGGCGGCTCAGGAGCCGCCGCAGGTCTCATGCGACGTCTTGCGCTTGCCGGGTTCGAAATCAGCGCAGGAGCCCTCTCACGCGGCGACGTGGACCATTCGGTTGCCGATGCCCTCGGAGTGACGCACGTGGAGCTCTCGCCGTTCGGTGAGATCTCGCCTACTGACCGCGAGCGCGTGTTCGAGCTGGCTTCGCAGGCCGACATCCGCATCGTGGCACAACTCCCGTTCGGCAGAGCGAACCTCGCGAATCTGGAGGCGACGGTGGTAGTCGGCGCACCGCTCTTGTTCGTGGGCGGCTTTTCGGCCGAGCGCGATTTTGCAGGCGGGGACGCGAGCGTCTTGGTGCGCGACGCGATTGCCGCAGGTGCGGTGGAAGTCTCGGACGTGGATCACGCGGTCGCGTCGGCCGTAAGCTTCGCCAGAGGCACCCGCTAGACTTGACGCAGTGCCAACCCTAGCGCCCGTCGGCCGACTCACTGCATCTGTCCTGGCGGATCGGCGCTCCCTGCACGTCGAGCCCCAGCCGCGTGAGTGTGGCGCGCAACTCCTCGGCGACCAGATCATGGGTGTTGTTCTTGCTCGATATGTGAACGCCGAACACCGCGCGCAGCTTGTCTGAGGCGAGCGCCTCGACGGCCGCGAGCGCAGCTGTGTTGGAGAGGTGCCCGCGCGATGAGGCGATGCGCTCCTTGAGGAACCAAGGGTAGGGCCCGGTCCGCAGCATCTCAGTGTCATGGTTGCATTCGATGCCGAGGAGCACGCACCCCGCCAGCGCCTCGAGGGCCTCGGGTGTCATCACGCCGGTGTCGGTCACGAGCCCGAACGAGGTGCCGCACTGGCCGGTGATTCGGAAACCGACCGGCTCGGCGGCGTCGTGTGAGACCGCGAACGGCAGCACCTCCATGCCGGCGATTCCGACCGGCTCGCCCGGGACCATCACCTCGACGTTGGGCGAGAGCGCGCCTGCGGGCGCGTCTTCGATGGTGCCTCTGGTGGCGAAGACAGGGATGTCGAGTTTGGCCGCCAGCACCCGGATGCCCGAGATGTGGTCGGAGTGCTCG
>JAHIQC010000080.1 GCA_018902765.1 Actinomycetota bacterium
ATCGCACAAGGTAGATTGCATCGTCTTGAGTCCGCCGAGACACTCGAGTTCGTGAAGAAGCCCGCGGTCACTGGCCGCGTAAAGAGAGACGTCGGCGATTTGGTGGATCGCATCACCGCAATAGCCAAGCCCGCTTAGTGCCGGCACAAACGGAAAAGACGTATGGGAAGACACTCAGCACCCAAGAACAATTCCAAAGCTCCGCAGCGCAGACGGGCACGCACAGGTGAGATAGATCGCCTGGAGCCGGCCTCGACGTCCTCTGAGACGCCGTCGCAGCAGACGCGCCGCAAAGAGCGCCCGGACTTCGGCGAGCGCAATCGGCGCACCAGGCGCCGCAAGCGCGTTGCGATGGGCTGCCTGTCGTTGGTTCTCATATTCTTAGCCCTGGCCGCGGTCGCGGGCGTCTTTTACGTGCGCTCGATCAACTCCAAGATGCAAGACACCTTTAAGACGGACAAGAAGGCCGATGCGGCGCTCGACAAGCCCGTTGCCGAGAAGCGCGGCGAGCCGTTCTATGTGCTCCTTATGGGTGTGGACAGCCGAGAGATCGGCGAAGCAGCGCGCTCCGACACGCTCATCATCGCTCGCATCGATCCAAAGCAACAGCGAGTCACGCTGGTGTCGATTCCGCGCGACACACGCGTGTCGATCCCGGGGCACGGCAAGACCAAGATCAACGCCGCGCATGCCTACGGCGGTCCGGCGCTCGTCATTGAGACCGTCAAGGACATCACCGGACTTCCGATCTCACACTACGCCGAGGTCGACTTCAAGGGCTTCAAGGATGTTGTCGACGCACTCGGAGGCGTCACGGTAACCGTCCCTGAGGACATCTATGACATGAAGGCGGCGAATCACGTCACGTCGGCAGCCAAGCTCTCGGCAGGCACCCAGGTCCTCGATGGCGCCCATGCGCTCACCTTCGTGCGATCACGGCAGTTCCCCCGGGGGGACTTGCAGCGCATCGAGAATCAACAGACGTTCCTCAAGGCGGTTCTGAAGGAATCGCTCAAGCCCGGCAACGTTCTGCGCTTGCCGTCCGTGGTGAGCGCCATCGCGGACAGCGCAACGACGGACTTGTCCGTGGGGGATCTGTTGTCCATCGCCAACCAGATGAAGGGCATGGACTCCGATGCGCTGGAGGCCGTCACCATGCCCGGCGCGCCGCAGATGATCGGCGGCGGATCTTACGTGGTCATGGACGAAGAAGGCTTCGCCTCCATGATCGAGCGAGTCAAGACGGGCCAGCCTGCTGAGGCGACCGATACCTCAGATACAGCCACCGCCGAGCCCTATCAGATCGAGGTCACCGTTAAGAACGGGTCCGGTATTTCAGGGGTGGCGTCTGACGCCGGCCGCAGACTCCGCAACCTTGATTTCCGCATCGGCGAGATTGGCAACATGAATCAGATGGTCTACGACGAGACTCTCATCGTCTACAAGAAGAACAAGGACCGAGCCACGCTCGTGTCCGAGGCGTTGGGTAAGGGTAAAGTGGTGACGAGCCGCGGGATGTACTCGTTTGACACCGATGTTCTCGTTGTGGTCGGCAAGGACTGGGGACCTCCCGTGACCAGTCACGACAATCAGATACCGATTGACTAGGCGCATTTAAGGGTGTTCAGACACATGTTCAGACGCAGTCGCATGAGGTCTTCGCGAGTCGTTCCGACGTTCGTTATGGCGCTCTTTTCGGCGATGCTCGTCGCCTTTATGGCCTTCGCGCCTCCCGCATCGGCAGATGGCCCCTACTTCACCTTCATGAGCCGCGGCTTCGGCCACGGTCTTGGCATGAGTCAGTACGGGGCCAAGGGCTTCGCCGACGCGGGGTATGACTACCAGACGATCCTCAAGCACTACTATGGCTCCCAAGGAACCGATCCCAAGACCCAGATAACGAGCTTTCCAAGCGAGCCCAGCCGTGACGTGAACCTCGATCACGCAGCAGGCTCGGGCGACGCCGGGTACACCAAGGCCACGTGGACCTTGCGACCCGGCACCGCCGGTTCAACACTGGCGGTATACGCATCGAGTGGTGCCACGACAAGTGCCGACGGCTGGTCGACATTCACCGCCGAAGGTAACCAGATCCGCTGGACCCAGCCCGGAGGGCGGCAGTTCCTGTACTCGGGGACCATCGCGGTGTGGGGCGTTGCCGGCGCTCCCGGACTGACGCAGGTCAAAGAGGGTACCG
>JAHIQC010000081.1 GCA_018902765.1 Actinomycetota bacterium
CACTGGTGATGCGTTCGGGGCTGGCGCACATCCCCAAAGCAGCAGCAGGAGTGTGAGAATGGCGAGGGTGCGGCGAGTGCCTTTCAGTGTGGTTCCTCCTGGTTGTGCCTAACGTGTTTCGGCTTAACTCGCGCGCTTGCGCTTCCATTATGCGACATCATGCGCGCGTCGAGTTGAAGCCGGGGTTAGGCGGGGCCTTCCGTATGGATTGAGGGTCGCGTGCCAGTCTCCAGACAACGAGGCCTACGACCATGTTCGAGAGGGCGAAGCCCGCTGGCACAAGCGTGAGAAGCTCGAATACGGGCGATACCGACACGAAAGGGAATGCGAGCAGCAGCATCACCAAGCCAGCACTGAACGAGAGCAGCCCTCTGTTACCCGCCTTCTTTCGCAGCAGCTCGCCGCGCACAGCAGTCGTACCGTCGATGACCATGGGGATGGCGAATGGGGAGAGCACCAGCACGACAACCGCCAAGATGAATCCGATAATTGGCCCCATGACGCTGCCGATCGGATCAGAAGAAGGATCTACGAACATCCATACGCTTAGGATGGCAAGAACCCCCAGTGCGAGGCAGTTGATGATGCCGGCAACTTGGAGCACTCGCGCTGCTCCAGGGTGGTCGAACATGACCTGCGGCATCTGACCGCCAGACGAGCCCGACTCCAAAGCCGTGGTTCCGATTCCAGTTGAGCCGCTCGAGGCGTGTCCTCGCGACGACACTTGTGAGTCGGAGAATCGATCAGTTAGCACCACTAACGCCAGCGCAACGAAGCCGCCAAGCAGAACCGACAATGTGACCCCGATTTGGGGCGCCAGGAAGACCATCAGCCAAACCACCGGCGGAGCCAGCAAGATCAACACGTTTGGGAGTAGCGTCATGCGATGACGGGGCGAGTGCCTCGATGTGCACGAAGGGCAGAGTGCGCTGGCGCCGCCAAGGCGCGGGCCGAGCCTCCCTGTCGGTGCGAAGCTCTGCCCGCACACCGAACATCGCATTCTTGCCTCCGCCTAACGTGTTTGCGTTTGAGCGGAGCGCGCTCACTCCGCCCCCACTGCCGATTCTAACTCGTTGCGCGCTTCCGCTCGAAACGCGGGTTAGGCCGACCACGCTGGCTCATCCCCGCAGCCGAGACGTCGCAACCGCCCTCACTGCGTCAGAATCGGTGCCGAGTCGCGCCAATTGAGGTAGTAAGTCACCTCGTCGAACTTGGTCCAGTAGGTGGCATCAAGCTCCAACAGCGCGGCCAGTCTTCGCAACGCAACGGCCTTGTAGGTGCTCGCGTCCACGATACCGTCGACCCGGTTATGGATCGGTATGCGGCCGTCATAGGAAACCCCACCGCGACTGAACCGAACCGCGACAAGACTGCATTCCAGATCAGCCCTGCTCCCCTGTGTCCGGGCTTCGACTCCGTTGCGCTCGCATAGGTAGTCGATCAGATAGAACTCTGAATCGTCATAACCAAGCTCTGATTCGTAGGCGCCAGGCTGGATATAGATCGCGTCGATGGTCGCGCCAGACAAGGTTGCCTGATTCTCGAGTGAAGCGCGCATATCGACGGACAGATCGTGGTCCGAAGAGTAATCGTGGTAGTACCTGCCCGATCCCACACTGGGCAGCACAAATTGCACTACGACGTAGGCAATCAGGAGACCTGCGACCAAGACCGCAGGGACGGCCTGCGCCAAAGAGCCCCGTCGGGCCATCTCCGGACTAGTACTGACCAGGGCGATTCGCCCGCCAGCAATCATCAGTGCACCCAGTAACGACCCGCCCAGAAGGATGAGCAACGGGATGCTGAACTGTCCGGACTCACTTCCTCCAAAAAAGGCGCCAGAGATTGTGAATACGAAGAACGCCAGACCCGCGATCGCAAGAGTGCCCATCAGGGTGAACACCCCTAGTACGATGCCCGCGACATGGAGACCCCGGCGGCTCGATGGCTCTCCCCATGCTGGAACTCCGGAGGCTGAAGGCGGTCGCGGAGGAACACGCAGGTTCAGGACTCGAAAGACGACCCACAATACGCCGACAACCAGTAGAAGCGGCGGTATCAAGAGCCAGAGCAAGAATAGAGGTGATGTCACAGTGCGTAAGTCCTCTCTTGGTCTGAGAGATGCGGATTACGTGCAACTCCTTGGTCCAAGGTCCGGCCTAACGTGTTTGGGCATAACCTGCGGCGTATGCCCCTCACTTCCGCAGATTACCTCATGGCCGTCAGGTTGATGCCCTGGTTAGGCCGAGCACTTGCGGCCGGCCAATACAGTCAGCGGCCATACTACCTGGCGCTCACCCTCGGGATTGCGCCAAGCTCGCAACATCCGATTCTCAATCAATTCCAACGGGTCTTGTTCAACCGCCTCACGATAGGCGGTGGTCGCCGACCAGGTGCCCAGATAGCCAAGCAGCTCGTCGAGTTTCCACCACTCTTCCATCTCGAAAGCAGGGGAATCGATCGACTGGAACGGAAGGGTGATCGTCGCATAGCCGGAGTCGACAAGGGCACGCTCCATCGGCCAGAAGTGCCCGACGATGTTGTGATAGTAGTCCTGAACGACACGGTCCACCGTCTTGCCAGTCATGCGCAATGGGCCGTAGGACCAGACGGCGAGCACCCCGCCGGGGGTCAAGACGCGTTCGCACTCCGTGAAGAAGTCCTCGACATCGAACCAGTGGAGCGCTTGGGCGACGGTGATGAGGTCTACCGACGAGTCGGCAAGCCCGGAGACCTCTGCCGCTGCGATGCGGTACTCCACCGCTGGGTGCGACAGCGCACTCGATAGCTGGGATTCCGAAGCGTCGGTGGCGACTACACGCTCAAAGTACTCCGCTAGCGCGACCGCAGCTTGGCCGCTACCGGTGCCACAATCCCAGGCAATCGAACGTTCGGGGGCGATCGTAGCGAGCCAGTCGAACAACGCCGTGGGATAGGCTGGACGGAACGTCGCGTAGTCGCGTGAGATAGTCGCAAAACGATCAACGAACGCCGCTCCCATCGCTCCCCCTCAGCTTCGGCTTAACGTGTTTGCGGATAACCCGCACGTTGTACCGTCTCAGTCTAGCCGATGACTCCTGCGTGTCGGGTTGATCCGCGGGTTAGGTACGAGGTTGTGGTGCAGTGAGTCTAGGCATCTGGTTTGGCAGCAACCGGCATTCGGCTCGCGAACCACTGGACAGACAAGGTTCCAGACCAGCCGAGAATGAAGATCATCCCAGCTACTAGGAGCAGCGCGGTCTCCATCATGCCGTTTGCGTTCAGCCAACCGAGTATCGCGAGCGCGACTACACCTACGACCGAGAAGATCGCTCGTACGATCAACAGCAATCTGCGGTTTCGAGGTGCGAAAAGCGGGACGAGAAGCACCGGGGGGACCACGGCTGCGAGCCACAGGAAACAAGTCGCCCACAGGCGCAAGAGGAAGGCGTCAGAGTCGAACCCGCTCAAGAACCCAATGAGGAATAGCTGGACCGTCGGCAGGATCGTGAAGATGCCCACGAAGACGCCGAATAGTACGAGTGGAACGCGCGAGTTCCGCTGGCCTGATGGCTTCGGCCCCTCCAATGATGCCCCCTCTGTACCTAACGTGTTTGCGCTTCACCCGCGCGCTTGCGCTCCCATTATGCGACACCATGCGCGCGTCGGTGTGGAAGCGCGGGTTAGACACACCGGCGTCACGCAGACAGCGCTACCTGGGCACCGTGTTCAGATACCGCCTTCTTCGACAGGGTGAGCGCCGCAGCCTTGTCCAGGTTGAGCAGGTCTGCCAGATCAGAGACCGAGATACCCGGTCTCGCGTTCGCCAGGTCGATGACGTCGCGGAGTTGTTCATCTGGGTTGCCGAACCGGAAGCGCTGGACCTGTTGCGAAATGCGAATCAAACGCTCGTAGGAATCGAAGTCATCTGGCCAGATACCGTCGTCGATCAACCGCGTGGTCTCCGGCTCATCGAGGCGCCTCATGACGACCACATCGTTCACGCGCTCCTCCTGGGCAACGAGCCAGCGCTGTCCACACGCCGGACACTCTCCGGCCCACAGCCACCAGTACGGCTCGCCGTGGTCACGGAAACGACGCAGTTCTTCGAATCCGGGCATCTCAGTGCCCATGGGGATACTGACGAGATCGGGCATCCCCACGTGACTGCACTCGTTCGTGGACTGATCCACAGTTCTCCCCCTCGGTGTCACCGGTTGTGTCTAACGTGTTGCGCTTAACCTGTGCGCTTGCGCTTCCATTATGCGACATCATGCGCGCATCAGGTTGAAGCGCTTGTTAGGAGAGCCGCCGACGCTCTTGCATGACAACCTGATCGATCTCTGGTGGCTCCCGGCCCCGAA
>JAHIQC010000082.1 GCA_018902765.1 Actinomycetota bacterium
CCCATCAACGCCGACCAGAAGATGCACCTTGTCACGTGCACGCTCGACGGCCTGGATAACCGCAGAAGTATCAAGACCTGAGGCCGCCGCTTTGGCGGCCTCGATCACCTGAAGCCCAAGTCCCCACGAAAGATTGAGGGAATCGACGATATGAACTCGACCCTCAAACTGCTCGGCAGCTTTGGTCGCAGAAGAAATCGTGCCGGAAAGTTTCGATGAAACGTGCACCGAGACAACCTCGTGCGCCCGCTCCAGGGCACGTTCATACACTTCAACAAATGCACCCACCGATGGCTGGGATGTCGTAGGAAGCTTCGGCGCGGCGTTCATACGCTCGAAGAACTCCTCCTGAGTCATCTCGCCGTCCGCCCATGAGCGATCCCCTATCGTCACGGTCAACGGGACCACGACGATGTCATGGAGCGTAGCAACCTCAGGGGTCAGATCGGAGCAGCTGTCAGTGATGATTGCGAGTGGTTTCATTTGTCTACTCCCCGTCGAAGGTGACCATTCCCTGGGCCATCTTGCGACCGCCGAGGATATGAACATGCAGGTGGCCGACTGTCTGATTGGCGTCAATACCGTTGTTGACGATAACGCGGTAGCCGCCTTGTGCCACCCCTTTCAGCTCAGCGATCTTGGGCACCGCACCGAAGATCGTGCCAAGAGCCACAAGACCCACATCATCGCTCATATTGCTGTAGTGCTTCTTGGGGATCACGAGCGTATGGATCGGTGCCTGCGGTGCGATGTCATCGAATGCAAGTATGTCATCGTCCTCGTAGACTTTCCTCGAGGGCACCTTGCCCTCGGCGATCATACAGAAGATGCAGTTGTCCACCGGAACTCCTCCCAGCGGCGCCATGGCGCCGATCCGAGCCGGACATGCAGGCCACGAGTCCCATGCTAACCGAAGCGATGCCTTCGCGTCCCTTGAAGGCCGACTACTCAGCGGCCGGTTCCTCGGCCTCCAACTCGCCAAGCAGCATTGTAACGCGCTGTTGGGCATCGCCAAGCTTGCCCTGAAGCGCTCTTAGCAGGGCAACTCCGCGCTCGTAGCGACTCATGCTGTCCTCGAGTTCGAGCTGTCCGCCCTCGAGCGCCGTCACTATGGTCTCAAGCTCGGCAAGCGCTTCACCGAAAGCCAACTGCTCGGGGGGTGTCATCTCAAGATCGCTCATCTGTCCTCCACTCCTCGTGTGGACTGAACCACACCACTGATTGTTCCGCCCTGTACTCGCACGTTGATTGAATCGCCGATGGATACATCGGCAGGGTTTCGCAAGACGGTCGATCCGTCAGCCCCGAACGCGACCGCATAGCCTCGACCGAGAATCGCCAGCGGCGACAGATCATTGAGCCTGGCCGCCCCCATCGCCACTTGGTCCCCTGCACGTTTTGGAATTGAGGGCCCCAGCCGTACAAGCCTGTCGCGGGCGTACTGCAGACGCTGCGCATCGCGCTCGAGCCGGCTCGGAATGGCACGTTGCAGCGATACTCCCGCTGCATCAAGCGCCTGCCATGCCTGCGCGAGCAAGATATTCGGATCGGTGAACACCGGGCGGTCGACCAGGAGCCTGACCCTGTGGGATGCATGCTGAACCCGATGCAGAAGTGCCCGAGCCAGTAGCCGTTGGCTTGAAGCCAGCCCCGCTCGGACCTCCTCGATCGCGGGAGCGGCAGCTTCGGCCGCAGCAGTAGGTGTCGACGCGCGGAAGTCAGCCACCATGTCCGCTATCGAATCATCGGGCTCATGACCGATACCGGTGATCACAGGAACCGGCGACGCGGCTACCTGACGCGCCACACTCTCATGATTGAAGGGCATGAGGTCTTCGTAGCTGCCACCGCCGCGCACCAGCAATATGACATCGGGACCCGCCTCGGCCGCCGCTCTGAGGCCTTCGACGATCGCCCTAGGAGCGTCGGCCCCCTCGACCGTCACGCCTGCTATCAGGAGTTCGGCCATCGGGTAGCGCCTTCTCAACGTGCGAATCACGTCATGGACGGCCTTGCCGCGCGGCGATGTCACGAGTGCAATCCGTGTCGGGAATTCGGGAAGCGGGCGCTTGCGGGAAGCGGCCATCAATCCCTCGGCCTCGAGTTTGCGTGCGAGATCTGCCACCTGCATACGCAACATACCCTCGCCCGCGAGCGAGACAGAACGCGCCATGAACTGCATGCGGCCCTTTGGCACATACGCTGAGAAGAAGCCCGACATCTCAACAAGCATGCCGCAGCGAAGCTCGACCCCTGAAGCGATGTAGGCGTCACGCCACATCATGCAGGGCATTGAGGCGCCTTCGTCACACACCGTGAAATACGCGGCCTTGTAGCCGGGTTTGTCATTGAACTCAGAGACTTCGCCTACGACACGAACACGTACGCTCTCCAAAGCGCGTTTCGCCCCGTTCATGGCCTCCGATACGCTCAGAGCCCGTTCCTCGGCCATACTCCCCTCACCATTCCTTGGCACAGCTCACAGGCCCCGCATCGATCAATCCCTGCGCGCGAGTCCAACGTAGTAGGCCAGCTGCAGTACAGCTATCAGCGTAGCAGCCAGGTATGTCATCGCAGCTGCCGTTAGCACCTTGCGCGCACCGCCAATTTGATCTGAGGGGATCATGCTCCCCTCGGAAAGTGCAGCGAGTGCCCGACGAGAAGCATCGAACTCAACGGGAAGTGTCACCAGCTGAAACAGGACCGCGCTGGCGAACAGCGCGATGCCAACCCACACAAGACTTGGGAAGTTGAGTATGAAGCCAAGCGGAATCAAGAACCACGCGGCCTGCGAGCCAATATTTGCGGCAGGCACGAGGGCTTGTCTGATTCGAACGGGCACGTACGACGCAGCATGCTGGATCGCATGGCCGGCCTCGTGAGCCGCAACACCAGCTGCCGCCACCGACGAGTCAGAGTAGACCGACTCGGAAAGCCGTAGGACCTGTGCGCGTGGGTCGTAGTGATCCGTGAGATTACCCGAAACCATTTCAATTCCGATATGCGCAAGACCAGCGCCATCGAGCATGCGGCGCGCAACCTGAGCGCCGGTAGCGCCTGTTGCCAGGGGCACCTTGCTCCAGCGCTTGAACGCGCCGTTCACCCATGCCTGAGTGACGAGGCCCAGCGCAATACTGAGAATCATGATTCCAAAGAACGACGGTGAGTAGAGCACCGATGACCTCCTACTTGTGGTGACAGATATGCATCGTCACCGGACTTTGAAGCAATACGCCTGCCGCATGCGGTTATGCAGGCTCAATCCCGAGAATCTCCACATGATCGGCTGGAGTTCGGTGCACCGCGAGTGCGCCTTCCACCAACGTGAGAGAAAGCGAACCGTCGAGCAACTCAAGCAGCTCATCGCCCACAATCGAGCGTCGCCATCCCTCGAGCAGAGGGCTTTCTTCCCTCTCGCCCGCGGCCAATCGCTCCAGCTCATCGCGTGATGCCATGAGCGGCACCGCCACATCATGCTGCTTGGCCCTCAGGCGCACCAACGCGGCCATCAGATCCACGGCACCGTCGATGTCAGCTGGCTTGCGCTTGCGCTTGTCCAGCCGGGGAAGTTCATCTTCTGGCATTTCCATGCCGAGCCTCACGGCCGCGATCATGCCGCCATGAGTCGACTTGGGCAACTTGTCTGCCACACCACGAACCGCACCGAGCTCAGCTGGGTCCTTCGGGCAACGACGAGCGATCTCGATGAGCGACTCGTCGCCAAGCACCCACCTGCGTGGAATGTCGCGGCGCTGAGCCTCTGTTTCTCGCCATGCGGTGACCTTCTGCAGGACACCGAGCTGTCGGCGATTCAGTGACGATAGTCGCTTGAGGCGGCGGAACATCTCCTCGGGATCGACGCGAAACGAATCCACACTCTCAAGCCTCTCAAAATCCGCCCTGAGCCACGGAAGCCTCCCGTGCGCCTCTAGCCTCTCCGAGAGCTTCTTGTAGACCTCAGGCAGATAGCGCACGTCATTGAGTGCGTACTCGACCTGCGTGTCGGACAGCGGGCGTTTGGCCCAGTCGGTGTAGGTGTCCGACTTGTCCAACTCCACTCCGAGGAGCTCCTTCACAATGGCCCCATAGCCGACCTGCTGCGGGAAACCGGCAAGCGTGGCGGCGACCTGGGTGTCGAAAACCGGCCGAACCGTCTCGCCCATCAGGCGCCACGTGATCTCAAGGTCCTGCTGCCCTGCGTGCAGGACTTTGAGAGTCGACTCATCTTTCATGAGCCGCCACAACGGAGAGAGGTCCTCGATTGCGAGCGGGTCGATGATCGCACTGATTTCGGAGTTGCCTATCTGGATCAGGCACAATCGGGCCCAATAGGTCTTCTCACGCATGAATTCCGTGTCGACAGCGAGAATCGGGGTACCGATCAGAGCATCGACAAGATCGTTGAGTTCCTGGGTGGTTCGTACGTACACATCGTCTCCTTGCATCGAACCCCATCGTAACGCGCCTGTGTGACATGGGATAGCGTATCCTCGGGTTTGATGACCGACGTGTTCGCGCGATCCAAAGGGGAGCCGCGATGAGAATCCTTGCGATCGTCAACACAAAAGCGGGCTTGGGGGATGCGGGCCTGTACGAGTTCCTGCGCGTCGTCGGAACGACCGGCGCCGAGATTACTTTGCGCTTCATGGTTTCGGGCAGCACCACAAAAGAACTCGTGCGCGATGCCGATGAGTTCGACCGCGTAATCGCAGCTGGCGGGGATGGAACC
>JAHIQC010000083.1 GCA_018902765.1 Actinomycetota bacterium
ACGAGGTGATCGGCTGACCGAAGCTCGGCGCCTCCGAGAGCCTGACCGAACGAGGTATCACTGTCTTGAAGACCGTGTCCTCGAAGAATGCTCGGACCTCCTCGACCACCTGTTGAGAAAGACGTGTGCGCGCATCAAACATGGTCATGACCACGCCGAACACTTCCAAGCCTGGGTTTAGGTGCGTCTTCACCAGACGAACGCTGTCAAGCAATTTGGAAAGTCCTTCCAGTGCATAGTACTCGCACTGGATGGGGATCAGAAGGCCGTCTGCCGCGGTCAGGGCATTGATGGTGAGCAACCCGAGGGACGGCGGACAGTCAATGATGATGAAATCAAAATCCGGAGTCACGGGCTCGAGGATGTTCTTGAGCCGATTCTCTCGGCTGAGAGCCGAGACCAGCTCTATTTCCGCTCCGGCTAGTTGGATGGTCGCCGGGACAGCGAACACGTGTTCGGTTCCGACGGGCTCGATCAGTTCAGCAATCGGCACTTCCCCAAGGAGAGCATCATAGATGCAGCGTTCTCGTTGTCCGCGACTCAGGCCGAAACCAGAAGTGGCGTTCCCTTGGGGATCCAAATCCACAAGGAGCACTTTCCTCCCTAGTTCGCCAAGGGCGGCCGCGAGGTTGACGGAGGTTGTGCTCTTGCCTACCCCGCCCTTCTGATTCACGACCGCGAGCACTCTCGCGTGCGCTTGCCCCGAGCCGTTCGAGTCGTGGTCCAAGGCGCCCCCTCTCACAAGTGTCCGACGATGAGAGATTATAGGTGAACCACGTCGAGAGCGGAAGTCAGGCCAGGGGCTTCTTCTGGGCCAGGCCTATGTTTCTCGGCAATCTTATGGCCGGCCTGCCCGACTTGACATACACCACAACGCTGCGCGCCTCCCCTTCGGGAGGCAGTGTGTAGCGATCCAAGCTCACCTGCTTCATTCCGACTTTCGCGGCCGCCGCTGCACCGGCTTGCAGCTCAATATCCTCGGCTTTGCCCTTCATTGCGATCAATACACCGCCAGTCTTAAGAAGCGGCGAGGCGAGTTCGACTAGGGACGGGAGTGAGCTCAGGGCACGGGCGACCACAACTGAGTAGTACTGCGGCCGCTCAATTGCCTCTTCCTCCGCACGAAGAGGAGAAACAGTGACTCGGTCGGTAAGATCCAGGGACTCAACGGCATCAGAGAGGTACTTCGCCTTCTTGGCTATTGACTCAACCAGGGCGACACTCCGGTGCGAGCACAGTGCGATCGGTATACCCGGGAAACCACCACCGGAGCCCAGATCTGCAACTGGGCCGGGCTTCGCTTCCTGGACATAAGGGAGAACCGCCACGGAGTCGAGCGCATGAAGCCGGATTGCTGCGTCTCGATCGCGAATCGACGTGAGATTGACGCGTGTGTTGGCCTCGAGTAGGAGTTCGACGTGCGTAATCAGCTCCGCGGCCATTGTGAGAGAGATCTCGACGCCAATGGCTGCTGCGAGCTCACGCAGCCCGTCGATATCCCTGTTGTATGAGTCTGATTGTTTCACGTGAAACATTATAGACGAGGCCGTGCGATCCGTCTCGGCTTTCGTGGCCGGCTCACAAGTTCCGAATTCGCGCTGGTTGGAACCGCTGTATTGGGCGCGGATCGCCTTCACCTCCGCGAACCTGAAGATCCTGCTCCATTTCGCGTGACTTACCGCACGAATCAGTCCAGCGGCGGGACACCGAAGTAGATCTGTGCGAAAGTCCGACAAGACTCTGCAAGTCGTGGACTCTTGGCAGGAGTTCGCCGAGCGTCAGAGTTGCTGATGAACACTATGCGAGTCGCCCATGTTTCACGTGAAACATCTCTTGTGGATAGCCGGCAGCGCATGGCTCCAAAGCTGAGGCAGCCGTATCTACACTCCCGGCGGCAACGTGCGCGGGGGCTCGTGCGGACCCGGCAGGCGGCGTTGTGGAACCGCGAAAGAGCGCAGCGGAATTGGTGCATTGAACACGATGAAGGGTGGCCCTGGTGCCGCTCCTGGGGCAAACAAAAGGGCGGGGAGTGAATCCCCGCCCTTCCTCAGTCATTGTCATTCAGCTCTTACTTGGGGAGAATGACTACTTGGCGATATGGCTCCTCGCCTTCACTCTCCGTCTTGACTCGCAGGTCGTCTCGCAGGCACACGTGGACGACTTTGCGCTCATAGCTACTCATAGGACGCAGCTTCACGGGGGTATGCTGGCGCGCCACGCGGTCGGCAGCCCTGCGGCCGATCTCCTCAAGCTTCACGCGACGGCGGTTCCGATATCCCTCGACATCCACCAGGACCGGATAGCGGGTACCGGACCTGCGGTGCGCAATTGCACCGACTAGGGTCTGGATCGAATCCAGCGTCTTCCCGTGACGCCCGATCAGGACACCTAGGTCGTCTCCGACGACATCGAGGATGATTTCTCCCTCATCTCCCTCGTACTCATCAATCTGGGCGGTGATGTCAAAGCCCTGGAGGACGGACTGTATGGCGCTTACGGCCTCATCCGCGATCTTATCGAGCTGCTCTTCGGTCAGTTCCACTTCGTCGTCACTGTACAACCCCGGAGGGGTCGCCGCCTTCTGAACATCGGGCGTTTCTTCGTCTTCCTGGGGGTGCGCTTCCGTGACCTCTGCCACGAAGGCGGCCTTAAGCCAGACCTTCACTTTGGCCGGCCTTTCGGTGCCGAGGCCAAATAGGCGCTTCCCGCCTTCTTCAAGGACCTCGTAGCCGACAGCGTCCTGCTGCACCCCTAGCTCCTCGAGAGCGATATCCAAAGCATCGGCAACCGAGCCCGCTTCAGCGGTGGTCTCTCGCTTCATGTCAGTCTCCTTCTTTCCGCGCGTACATCTTGAGGGTGATTTGTTGTTGGATGAGTCCGATGATACTGGAGGTCACCCAGTACAGCAGAACGCCTGCGGGGCTGATCCATCCGAACCAGAGCATCATCACGGCCATGATCATACCTGTCTGCTTTTGCTGCTTCTCGCCCGGCATGAGGGCTTGGGGAAGCCAGATGCTCAGACCGAACAGAACGACAAGAGTGATGTAGGCCAATGCCGGCAGGACCCCATCCGCGGTGAAGACCGCCTGTGGAGTCAAGGTGATGTTGGGGAGAATGGTCAAGCCGAAAAGACCGAATTCCTTGGCAGCTGTAAGTTCCGCCCCTGTAAGCGTGCCTAGATATGCCGGGAGGTTCCACGTGGGGGAGGGTGTTTTGGAAGTATCTCCCAAAACTTGGAAAAGGGCCAGGAAGATCGGCATCTGCAACAGAATCGGCAAGCAGCCCCCGAAGGGATTCACCTTGTTCTCAGAGTAGAACTTGAGTGTCTCTTCCTGAAGCTTCTCTTTGTCATTCTTATACTTGGCCTGCAGTTGCTTGATTTTGGGCTGGATGCGCTGCATCTCGTACATCGACTTGGTCTGCTTGACGGTTAGAGGAACCATCGCCAACCGGAGTCCGATGGTGAGCAGGATGATCGCCCAACCCCAGTCTCCCGTCACCCCATACAAAGACTGGAGACCCTGGAACAGTAATGTCTTAATTGATTCCCACACGACTTATGTAACCTCCTTGGTTATCACCGGGGCAAAGGACCGGCGTGATCTAAGTTCACTTGTGTATCAAGGCACGGGGTCATAGCCCCCGGGGTTCCACGGATGACACCTACCTATGCGGCGCAGGGCAAGCCATCCGCCACGAAGTACACCATATCTCTCAATAGATGTTATCGCATATAAGGAGCATGTCGGCGTGAACCTACAACTTGGGGGAAACAACGGGGATATCAGTATCTGATAGAGGCGCACGAGCCCCAGAATCAACAGCTTGATAGGATTGGTCACTGCTCCATCACCCCAAGTCGGGTGAGAGCTGCCTTGAGCGCCGCATCGAGCACCTGCGGGGGGATGGTCGCGGCCGAGGGGCGGGCGATGAGTGCCACGTCCCAGCCGCTCCAGTCCGCCTGGAGTCGCACTGCGGCCGCGCGCAGCACTCTTCTGCCCCGGCTGCGAAAGACAGCGTTCCCGCTCTTCTTGCCCGCAATGAATACAACGCGGCCCACGGGGCCGCGTTCTGGTTCCGTGGGGGCCGCTATGACCACCACGTGATTATTCGCCGCGCGTGAGCCGCGCCTGAACAGTGCGTCAATCTCGCCGCTCGACTTGATGGTTCTCAACACCGGCGCTCCCGGGTCCGGGAGACGGCCGTCTACGCGCTCAGTACGCTGCGGCCCTTACGGCGACGAGCAGCGAGAACGCGGCGTCCGCCGCGAGTAGACATACGCTCACGGAAGCCATGGGTCTTGCTCCGCTTGCGGGTGTTCGGTTGGTAGGTCCTCTTCACAGTGATCCTCCTTCAGGCGCCCATCGACCGGGCGCAAAGCCGCATGATTGTATCTGACGCCCTTGGCCGATGTCAACGGGATGGGCGCTCACAAAGGCAATCGAGCCTGTCTTGCGCGCTGATCCGAATCTGAAGACACAATTCATTCGAAATCTGTGGACAATGTGGAAAACCCTGCACTCACG
>JAHIQC010000084.1 GCA_018902765.1 Actinomycetota bacterium
GCGGGTCTCGTGTACTACCAAGATCCCCCGCCGGAGGCTTTTGCCGCCCGCGGTAAGACCGTGGAGATTTGGATCTCCACCGGAACGCTCACTCACGGCGTGCCCTACCCGGAGCCGGAGTAGAGCGGTCTCGCACCTCGCGTGCGTTCTTCCCGCGCACCCAAGCACGCCGACGCGTGTTATTCTCCCAGTTGCGCCCCGCGGAGGGGTGGCAGAGTGGACGATTGCGGCAGTCTTGAAAACTGCTGACCTGCAAGGGTCCGTGGGTTCGAATCCCACCCCCTCCGCCAGTGCGTGACCGCACGCACGCGCCTTGTTACAATGGTGGCCGTTTCGCCGCGTTCGGGCGGAATGCGGAGAGTTGGCCGAGTCGGTTGAAGGCGCTCGCCTGCTAAGCGAGTAAGGGGTTTAGAACCCCTTCGAGGGTTCGAATCCCTCACTCTCCGCCAGTTGACATCTCGTCTGCCCCTTGGCAGACTGACCAAGCCCCTTTTGGGGATACGCGCCGTTAGCTCAGCTGGATAGAGTATCTGACTACGAATCAGAAGGTCGCAGGTTCGAATCCTGCACGGCGCACCATGGATATCGATAGGGCCCCGCCTCGTGCGGGGCCTTATCTGTTGCAGGGACACCTTGGAGGATCGCCCCTTCCTTTGCCGCACACGCACCCTCGCCGTCGGCCCGTTCTGCGGCTCACATCCTATTGGTGCGTTTTCCAACTCTAAAGTCCGTCCATACTCGGCACGATAATTGCCAATAGCGGCTTGTCACACCTGAACCGAAGGGGACCCGTGCCCACTCTCGCCAACATACGCAGGCTCTCAGCAGCCATGACGATCATCATTGCGATGGTCGCCGTGCTACTGCCGCTGTGCATGATGGTCGGATGCGGAATGGGATTCAGCGAGATGATGGATGCCCCCGCTTTCGGCGTGGGCGTCGCATGTGTCAACGCGATGGGCAACGTCGCTCAGGTAGCCCTGGCTGCGGGTAACCCGCAATCACTCATCCTGCTGATGGTCGCAGTGCTCGGCGCAGCTGTGGTTCTGTTCGCGCCTCTACTCACCCTGCGCCAATCATACGCAGCAGCGGAGTTCCCACCAGACGCCCCACGCGACCCGCTCGGGGTCCGCCTCATCGTTTAGATTCTCCCTCGTGACCACGTGAGCCGTGCTTTGTCGCGCGCTCAGGTGGTGTCCGCGCGTTCCCGAACCGGGATGCGCCCTCCGCTCCCCCTTCTCACGAGGAGAATCTGCCGTGCTCGCACTATTCATATCCATGCTCACTTTGGGACTCGTTACGAGTGTCCACTGCGTGTCGATGTGTGGCCCCATGGTCGTCACCTACGCCGTCAAAGGCGAAGAGGGCGGACCATGGCAGCGCAAGCTCGTACCCAATCTCGCCTACCAACTCGCCAAGATCACAAGCTACGTGATTGTCGGGCTGGCACTGGGTGCCATCGGTTCCGCATTCAACATCGACGGTGTGCGCCCATACATCATGCTTGTCGCCGGAGCTTTCATGATCATCATGGGGCTTGGGATGACCGGCAAGTTCCCTTGGGCCGCTCGCCTCAGCCCGCGCCCACCGAAGTTCCTGATGACCGCCCTTTCAAAGACCCGCCGCAAGGCCAATGCAGACGCAGAAGCTGGCGAGAGTACGCTCGCAACACCGATCAGTTTCGGGCTGCTCACCGGCCTGATGCCCTGTGCCCCTCTGATGGCTGCCCAACTGGCAGCGGCAGGAACCGGCAGCGTGCTAGGTGGTGGCGTCGCGATGCTGGCGTTCGGCATCGGCACATCTCCGCTCATGCTCATCTTCGGAACTGCATCGAGCCTGCTGCCCAAGCAACTCAAGCAGAAGATGATGTCAGTCTTGGCGGTCGTCGTGATTCTCTTCGGCGGGATGTACCTGAACCGAGCTGCGATGCGACTCGGATCGCCGATCACACTGAACACCGCAAAGCAGGCATTCTTGGGCGCCCCCGCAGGAAATCCCGAGGCGAGCGCATCGTTCACCGCCGCGGCAGACGGTGTTGTCGAGGTACCTCTGACAATTCAGAACACCCAGTTCTCGCCGTCGCTTCTGCAGATTCCGGCTGACAAGCCCGTGCGATTGCTCGTCGACCGCAAAGAAGACAACGCCTGCTCGGACCAGCTATCCATACCTCAACTCGGCGTGACAGTAGATCTCAAGCCCAACGACGTGACCATCGTGGAGCTTCCGGCAAGCAAGGCCGGCCAGTACACGTTGACCTGCGGGATGGGCATGATGTCAGGCCAGCTATCCGTGGGGACCGGAGTCGCATCCGGCCAACCGGGATCGCCCCTGCCTTGGGCGCTGTTCACCTTCGCTTCGGCGAGCGGTGCCATGTGGGTTGGTCGCGGACTCAAGCGCACTCCGAAATCCGCCCCGTCGCGTCGCCAGAAGGCTGCATTCGTTGGGCTCAGTGCAAAGCAGACAGGGTTGGCCATCGTCTTGGTCGGCTTCGTCTCACTACTTGGATTTGTACTGAGTACCGGCGTTCGATGAATTCGATCTGACACCCATGACCGAAAGGATTTCCAAGATGACCACCACAACGACCTTCAAGACACCAGGAATGCACTGCCCCTCTTGCTCGATGTTGATCGAGATGAACGTTGGCGAGTTGGCCGGCATCGAATCGGTCACGGCATCGCGCAACGACGGCACAACGGTCGTCACATACGACGCCACTCGGATCGATGAGAGCCGCATCGCGTCCGCGATCCGCACCGCAGGCTACGAAGCCGAGATCGTTTCCTAAACCCGTTTGAGATACCGAGGAGAAACCCCATGAGCACTCACAAGAAGCACAGCAACCACACCAATCACAGCAAGAAGACACCCCCGAAGGCCGCGCAGGCCCCGGCGCCGCTTTCGAGCGCCAGCGAGTCCAAGCCCTCTGGGAGCAGCAAGACAGTAGCCGCGGTAGCGGTCAAGCCGAACGCCAACGTGCGCATGGCACTGCTCCTCGTGCTTGTGGTCGCCGCCTTCTTCGGCGCCTACCGATTCGCTCAGGCGGCGGGCTCGGCCACAGCCGACCAGACGACCGGGGTCGCCGGAGCGGTAGCGCAGGCGAGTTCTGCGATCGGATCGGCCACGGGTTCAGGCGGCGGTGGCGGTTGCTGTGGCGGTGGCGGTGCGCCGATCGAGGGTGCCGCGACCGTCGAGGGCAACATCCAGAAGATATCCATCGACATGTCCAGCGGAAGCTACAACCCCAACGTCATCAAGCTGAAGGCCGGCGTTCCCACCGAGATCACCTTCGGCCAGAGCAGCGGATGCACAGCTGAGGTCGTCTCCAGTGATCTCGGCTTCCAGGAAGACCTGTCGAGCGGACCCAGAGTAGTCAAGCTCCAAGGTCTCGCTGCAGGCACGTACAACTTCGCGTGCGGCATGAACATGGTCACCGGTCAGATCGTCGTCGAGTAGCTCGTAGAAGGAGGAACCAAAATGTTCAGTGCACCACTCAAAGAGGTCTACCGCATCGATGCGAGCGGCTTCGAATGTCAGTCGATCGCAGCTCTTGCAACGATGAACGTCCTTGAAGTCGAGGGCGTCGAAGCCGTGACCGTGGGCCGCGACGGAACGCTGCTGGCTGTCGCGAACGCCCACCGGGACCTACGAGACGACATCATCCGGGCAGCCGTGACGTCCGGCCTGGATCCCCTGCGCGTCAAGGTGGTCGATCTTGAGCGCGGCTTTGACGCCGATCCACTCTCTTTGTCAGACGCGGAGGCTCTCGGACTAGTCGAGCCGCCGAAGGAACCGGTCCGCGCCGTCATCGAGACCGTGCAGCGCCTGCGCGTCTCAGTCACGGATGGCTACGACCCGGACACGATCATCGTCAACTCAGGTGTGCCCGCAGAGATCGAGTTCTCTGAGGCCCATGGGTGCCTTGGCACCGTGGTCTTCGACGGACTTGATATCGAATCAAGC